>JBFFIS010000084.1:0-8377 GCA_041556375.1 Desulfurivibrionaceae bacterium
ATTTTCCCCAAGAGCAAACCCCATAAACCCTGGTCCCACAGGCGCTTACCACAAAAAATAAGAAAAACAGCTATGAAACCAACATCTGGCCACCGCCCGCCAGAAACTGGCCACGAACCAGTTCACCTGCTCACCAGGAGCTTGTCCTGAAATTTCCACGGTTACCCCTACAGCATCTTCTCGAAAAACTCCCAAGTAATCATCTCTGCAGAACGCAAGGTCAATAAAGGAATTCACCAGAATATACAGGTCGACCCTGAACACAAATCGCTATTCCACATTCCACATTCCACAAAAAAAAGTGTAGGACTGCTGCCAGACGACAACAACATACTTGCAAAGAGAACCAAGGCCCAGGATCCAATGCAAGCCAGGCAGGGTAACCGCTTTTTTTTATAAAAAAATCTCTCAACTGACTACTTGAAACAAAGCCCCCACAACTTATTGATATTACAGCATATAGCTAAATTATACATAATATATATTATGCGACATTACACAATATATAAACAAGCAGGAGGTGAGACCCCTCCCACATGGCCTCATCCCTGGCTTTTTTGGGGATTAGGCCGATAATGCCATGAAAAACACGCCAAAATCGGGTAAGTATAGGCCTCACCAGCCATCAACAACTTTATAAAATATGCTTTTTACTGACCTTAATTATATCGACTTTACGGAGACTTATAGATGAATCGTGACGTATACCAAGAACCTCTTGTTAGCCGCTACACCAGCCCTGAGATGCAGTGGATCTTCTCTGAAAAAAACAAATTCCAGAACTGGCGCCGCTGCTGGATAGCTTTGGCGGAAGCCGAGTACGAACTTGGCCTCACCGATATCATCACAGAGAAGATGATTGACGAACTCAAGGCCTTCAAGGATGACATCAATTTTGACGTCGCCCAGGCCAAGGAAAAAGAGATTCGTCACGATGTTATGGCCCACGTCTATGCTTACGGCCAGCAATGCCCTACTGCTGAACCTATTATCCACCTAGGCGCCACGAGCCAGTTTGTCGGCTGCAACACAGACCTCATCATGCAGCGTGACGCCCTCCAGCTCATCAAGAAGGCCCTCCTCAACGTTATTGCCAACCTGGCCTCCTTCTGCCGCAAGCACAAGGACCTAGCCACCCTGGGCTACACCCACTACCAACCCGCCCAGCCCACAACGGTTGGCAAGAGAAATACACTGTATATTCAAGACCTTATCATGGATCTTGACTATCTTGAGCATCTTGAGGTGCAGATCAAGGCCCGCGGCGCCAAGGGCACGGTTGGCACCCAGGCTACCTTTATCGAACTCTACAAGGGCGACCATGAGAAAGTTCGCAAGCTTGATGAGCTTGTTGCCGCAAAGCTTGGTTTTTCCGATGCTTTTGGCGTCACAGGCCAGACATATACCAGAAAGCTCGACATGAAAAGCGCTGAGACCTTGGCCGGCATCGGCGCCTCAGCCCACAAGTTCGCCGTTGATATGCGCCTGCTCTCCAACCTCAAGGTTCAAGAAGAGCCCTTTGCCAAAAACCAGGTGGGCAGCTCCGCCATGGCCTATAAGCGCAACCCTATGCGCTCAGAGCGCATGACAGGCCTGGCGAGAAAGCTTATGGGGCTTCCTGCCGATTTTGCCGCCACCTACAGCAACCAATGGTTTGAGCGTACCCTTGATGACTCCGCCATTCGTCGCATGGATGTTCCTCAGGCCTTCCTGCTTACCGACGCTATCCTGAAACTGTACCTCAATATCACCTCGGACATGGTTGTCTACCCCCAGCAGATCCAACGCCATCTGCGCCAGGAGCTGCCCTTCATGGCCACCGAAAAAATCCTTATGGAGTGTGTTGAAAAAGGCAAAAGCCGCCAAGAAATGCATGAGGTCGTCAAAATTCACTCTGTTGAGGCTGGACTGGCTGTTAAGAACGAGGGCGTTGAAAATGATCTCCTTAGCCGCCTTGGTAGCGACGACAACATCCCCTTTACCACTGAAGAATTAAACGCCATGGTTGGTGACGGCAGCGAATTTGTCGGCCGGGCCCCGGAGCAGACCGAGGAGTACCTCTCCGAGGTTGTCGATGTTCGCCTCGACCAGTATAAAGACCTTATTGGCTCAATGGATAGCGCTCTTTCCGTATAAGACTATGGGCGGCCTAAGACACACAGCCGAGCTCCACCTGCGGATTAACCGGAGCAGGATTCATTTCCTTAAGTTTATCCTGGAGGCCTATGATGGCCTTGCCCTGCTCTCCGTTGTTGAGCCGCGCCACGGCCTTGTCCTCATCCGCTTTGCCCCTGAAAGCGCTGGAGATATTGCCGCACTTTTATCATCCCTTGCTGCCCAGGGAAGCCTAAAATAACCTCATGTAATACGTGAGGTTATTTTTCAACATACTGTTTTTACGTTTATTATTTCGGGTCATACAACTTGCTAAAGAATGTTTTTATAGAAACCATTGGCTGCCAGATGAACGAGCGTGATTCCGAAATCATGCTCCAACTTCTTGAGCAAAACGGCTACCTACTCAGCGACGATCTCGCTTCTGCAGACGCGGTTATCGTCAACACCTGCTCCATTCGCGGCAAGGCCGAGCAGAAGGCTTACAGCTTCATTGGTTCCCTGCGCCGCTTGAAAGAGAGTAATCCCGATCTCATCATTGTTGTTGCCGGCTGCGTTGCCCAACAGGAAGGCGAAAAGATGAAGATCCGCATGCCCCATGTCGACATCATCCTTGGCCCCCAGTCCATTTACCAGCTGCCCGAGCTCTTTCAACAGGTCGTTGATGAGCGAAACGGTATAGTGTCCACCTCGCAAAGCACGGACTTCACCATTCCCCCTTTTCTGCCCGACCTCAAGCACGGCCTGCCCCACAAGCGCTTTGTCACCATCATGCAGGGCTGCAACAACTACTGCACCTATTGCATCGTCCCCTATACCAGGGGGCGGGAGGTCAGTCGCCGCCGGGAGGATATCCTGGCCGAGGTTCGTCATTTGGTGGCAAGCGGCGTTCGCGAAATCACCCTCCTGGGTCAAAACGTCAACTCCTACGGCAATGACCAGCCGCAGGCGGAGCGCACCAGCTTTCCGGAGCTTCTGCGCCAGGTGGCTGCTGTACCAGGCCTTATACGTCTACGCTTCACCACCTCAAATCCCAAGGACCTCTCCCCTGCCCTCATGGCCTGCTTTCAGGATCTTGACAACCTCTGCCACCATTTCCACCTGCCGGTCCAGTCCGGCTCCAATGCGGTTTTGAAGAAGATGAATCGAAAATACACGGTGGAGGATTATATGGCCCAGGTTGTCGGTCTGCGCCAAGCCTGCCCAGACATCAGCCTGACCACTGACATCATCGTCGGTTTCCCCGGCGAGACTGATTCTGACTTCCAGGCCACCATGGATCTGATGGAGAAGGTCCGCTACGACTCAGCCTTCTCCTTCAAGTATTCCAGCCGACCTCCGGCCAAGTCCTGCGATTTTGAAGATACCGTCACTGACGAAGAAAAGGTCAGACGCCTGGCCATCTTCCAGAAGCGCCAGAAGGAAATCACCCAGGAGCGCCATCAGGAGTTTATCGGCCAGACCCTGGAGGTGATGATTGAGGGCGAAAGCAAGATGGGCAATGGCCAATGGAGCGGCCGCAGCAGCCACAACCTCATTGTCAACTTTAACAGTACCCAACACTACAAGCCCGGTGACCTTGAATGGGTTACTGTCACCGAGGGCTGTCTTAATTCCCTGCGGGCAGAACTTAGCAAAGGAGAAGGTGAAAAATGATTGACCTACACACCCATTGTTTTTTCAGTGACGGCGAACTGGTTCCAGCTGAACATCTGCGCCGGGTTGAGGTTCTTGGCTACCAGGCCATTGCCATCACTGATCACGCCGACTCCTCCAATTATGATTTCCTCATCCCCCGCCTTGCCCAGGCGGCCAAGGATCTCAACCCCCACTCAGCCACCCGGCTCCTGGTGGGCATCGAGCTAACCCATGTCCCGCCCGGCCTCATTGCTGAACTGGCTGGCAAGGCCCGCTCCATGGGGGCCCAGGTTATAGTGGCCCATGGCGAAACCGTGGTGGAACCGGTCATTCCTGGCACCAACAGGGCCTCTTTGGAGGCGGATATCGATGTCCTGGCCCACCCAGGGATGATCAGCGTCGAGGATGTCAAGCTTGCCGCTGCCAAGGGGATCTTTCTGGAGCTTTCCGGCCGCAAGGGCCATAGCCTGACCAATGGCCATGTGGCGGCCTTGGCCCTGAAGTATGGGGCCAAGCTGGCGGTAAATGCCGATGCCCATGGCCCAGGTGATTTTCTGACCAGCCAGATGGCGGAGACTGTGGCTCAGGGGGCTGGTTTGAGCAAGCAACAGTATGAAAAGGTCCGCCAGGACATGGCTGAATTCGTCAAAGGATTGTGAGGACCAAAGCCCATCGCCCACACACCACTGCAAGGCAAAATTAAACTCCGAAAAACAACAAGAAGCCAGACACACCTCATGTTTAGCATGAGGTCTCCAGGGCATGACCATAAACACGGCAGCTCAATCTTTCATAGACCTCAGCCTACCCCTGCTTAATAATAAAACAGCCGCGCCATCCACTCGGGGAAATATTGCCGCCACTAGGCTGCCGGGCTCCACTCCGCTCAGACACCCAAACCTCCACTAATTGCCACCCTGCTCTTATTTCGTTTCGCCACAACCCCAGCCACCACAGGGAAAACTGCCCAAGCGGTATGGCTGAGAAAATTATAGTCGACAGTATGCCTTCAGGCTTGCCAGCTTTCGAGGTCCGATACCGCAAACGCGGCCAAGCTCATCCAGCGCCTGAAAGTGCCCGTGCTCATGACGATAGGCCACAATCCGCCGGGACAACTCCGGACCTATGCCTGGAATGACGACCAACTGCTCCGGAGCTGCTGTATTTACAGGAATTGCCTGAAAAAGAAGGTAAGGATGGTTGTTGGCCACCTGCACCAAGTCCTCGGTGCGATAAGAAACAGGGAGGGGCTTACTCCCCCAACCCGCGAGATTGGCGAGCTGAAGAAAAAAAATAAAAAAACCCACACAGAGGATAAGGGCAAAAGGATTTTGCAACCTGCTTTCCATAGGGCTTAAGGGGAGTGAATAATACAAAAAAGCGGGCCGCCTAGAATAGACGACCCGCCAGTAACCCCAGTATCAAGAGGCGTTTTTCTTCATCTCATCCTTCATGAGTTTATAGGTGATACTATCCACCAAGGCCTGCCAACTCGCCTCGAGGATGTCATGGGAAACTCCCACTGTCCCCCACTGGCTGGCACTGTCAGAAGATTCGATCAACACCCGCACCCTGGCGCCGGTACCATGCTCACTGGCCAAAACCCGCACCCGGTAGTCGTTGAGCCACATATCCTTCAAGTTGGGATAAAAACGCGTCAAGGCCTTGCGCAGAGCCTTATCCAGTGCATTAACCGGCCCCTCACCCAGGGAGGCAGTGTGGACCATTTCGCCACCCACCTCAAGGCGGATGGTGGCCTCAGCACTGACTGCTTCATCCAAGCTGCTCTTCTGGTTAATGACCCTGAAGCCTTTCAGGTCAAAATAGCGGCGCTGGGTACCCAGGGCGCGCCGCATAAGGAGTTCAAAAGAGGCCTCAGCGCCCTCAAACTGGTAACCCTGGTTTTCAAGCTCCTTGAGATCCTTAAGAATGGCTGTGACAACCGGATCCTTGCTCTTCAGGTCGATACCGAATTGTTTGGCCTTATGAAGGACATTTGAGCGGCCGGATTGGTCAGAGATCAAGATGCGGCGGACATTGCCCACCTTCTCCGGCTCAATATGCTCATAGGTCAAAGGATTTTTCTGCACCGCACTGACATGGATACCGCCCTTGTGGGCAAATGCTGAGGAACCGACATAAGGCTGGTAGCGATTATGGGCAAGGTTAGCCAGTTCATTTACGTAGCGAGAGGTTTCGCTGAGCGCCTTGAGATGCTTGGCCGCCTCAAACTCATAGCCCATCTTCAGGGCTAAGGCTGGAATAATGGAGGTCAGATTGGCATTACCACAGCGCTCGCCGTAGCCATTCATGGTTCCCTGCACCTGAGTGGCACCACAGGAAATGGCCATCAGGGAATTCCCCACAGCCGTTTCCGAGTCGTTGTGGGCATGGATACCAAGCTCCACCTTACTCCCCTTGCCCTTGAGGTGTTTTTTCACCTGAGCCATGATCTCGGGGATCTCAGTGGGCAGAGTGCCACCATTGGTGTCACAGAGGATCAAGGCATCAGCGCCGCCGGCAACTGCACGGTCAATGGTATCCAGGGCATATTCTTTATTGGCCTTGAAGCCATCAAAGAAATGCTCGGCATCGTAGAAGAGATACTCCACATGAGGCCGCAGGTACCGCAAGGAGTCTTCAATAATGACCAGATTATCGGCAAGCTCGATATGCAAGGCATCCCGGACATGAATATCCCAGGTCTTGCCGAAAATCGTAATAGCTGGCGTTTTAGCCTCGACCAAAGCCTGCAGGTTAGGGTCACTTTCGGCACTGTTTTTAAAATTCCGGGTAGAACCAAAGGCGGCAACCTTAGTATGGCCCAGGTCGTAATTCCTGATCTCCTTGAAGTACTCGGAGGAGACAGGGTTGGCGCCAGGCCAACCTCCTTCGACAAAGTCGACCCCAAACTCATCGAGTTTCAAGGTGACCCTGATCTTGTCTTCAACGGAGAGGTTGAAATTTTCAGCCTGGGTGCCATCCCGCAGGGTTGTATCATATATTGTTAACAAGGTGGTCATTGGTCAATTAACCTCATTCTGGACGGGCTGGATTATCCTTGTCGAGCTCAAAGGCATCGTGCAGACTGCGCACGGCAAGTTCGGTGTATTTTTCGTCTATGACACAGGAGACCTTAATCTCGGAGGTGGAAATCATCGAGATATTGATACCCTCATCGGCCAACACCCTGAACATAGTGGTTGCAATACCGGCATGGTTACGCATACCAACGCCGACAATGGAGATCTTGGCAATATCCTTATCTCCACTGTACTCCTCAGCACCAATCTCCTTGGCCACCCTGGCCACGATCTCCATGGCCTGATCGTAGTCGGCCAGGGGCACAGTGAAGGTCATATCGGTCAGTTCACCACTTCTGGTGTTCTGAATGATAACATCCACAACAATGCCGGCATCAGAGATCGGTGTAAATATTTTTGAGGCCGTGCCAGGGGTATCAGGCACCTTGGCGATGGTAATCCTGGCTTCGTTTTTATTATAGGTAACACCGGAGACGGGTAATGATTCCATTTGTTGATCCTCCTCAACAACCCATGTGCCTTCAGTTTCAGTAAAGGTGGAGCGCACATGGAGGGGTACTTTATAACGTTTAGCAAAACTTACGGAACGAATGTCAAGAACCTTAGCGCCAAGGCTGGCGAGCTCGAGCATCTCGTCGTAGGTGATCTTTTCTATTTTTCTCGCTTTATTACAGATATTGGGGTCGGTGGTGTACACACCATCAACATCTGTGAATATTTCGCAAACATCGGCCTTAAGGGCAGCGGCAAGGGCCACAGCAGTGGTATCAGAACCACCCCTTCCCAAGGTCGTGATATGATCGTCCTCTGTAACCCCCTGAAAGCCGGCAACAACGACAATCTTGCCCTCATCATGATATTTAGTGATGAGTTCGGTATCAATCTCTTTTATCCGGGCCTTGGTGTGGCGTGAGTCTGTTTTGATTTTTACCTGGTCGCCCAATAAAGAAATGGCGTCCATGCCGGCGGCCTTCACAGCCATGGCAAAAAGGGCGACAGTGACCTGCTCACCGGTGGCCAGGATCATGTCAAACTCGCGAGGATCAGGGTGGTCTTGCATCTGGTGGGCAAGGTCGACAAAACGATTTGTCTCGCCAGCCATGGCAGATAACACAACAACCATCTTGTTACCCTCCTTGGCCTTTTTCATTACCCGGTCAGCAACCGCCTTGATTTTTTCAGGGTCGGCAACAGATGTGCCGCCAAATTTCTGTACAATGAGCGCCATGTTCTTACTTCTCTTAAAAGCCTGTGTCTTAGGGAATAGGCGCATATTGGCCAGACCCAAAAACGATAAATTGAAAAATTCCTGTCTTTATTCCCAAAACCAAAAGTGCTGGGGAAGCAGGGCTGAATTAGGAAAACATGTATTATTACCAAGAATAAGCAAAGAGAACCACTTTATTTTTAGCACAAAATTAAGGTTTTTCAAGGCCTCACCCTTATCTGCCCAGGCGAACAACATACAACAGAGAGTACACCCAGGCACCCCACAAGCACATCATAAACAACAACTCCTGTTTCCTATTGATTTTAAAGGAAAAAGCCGCCAATATAGCCGCTCTTGGCCTTGTGACAAA
>JBFFIS010000085.1:0-8377 GCA_041556375.1 Desulfurivibrionaceae bacterium
ATGGTGGCCGGTGATCTGGTCGCCGTTACTGACAGCTTTACTACCAAGAGTGGCCGTCTGGTCGATCTCCATATATACGTCCAGGAGCACAATAAGGAGCGCTGTGATCACGCCATGGCCTCGTTAAAAAAGGCCATGAAGTGGGATGAAGAGGTGTTTGGCTTGGAGTATGACCTTGACCTCTTTATGATCGTCGCCGTTGATGATTTCAATATGGGGGCCATGGAGAATAAGGGGCTGAACATCTTTAACTCCAAATATGTCTTGGCGGAACCTGCCACTGCCACCGATGACGATTATGAGGGTATCGAAGCGGTCATTGCCCATGAGTACTTCCATAACTGGACCGGCAATAGGGTGACATGCCGCGACTGGTTTCAGCTGAGCTTAAAGGAAGGCCTTACCGTCTTTCGCGATCAGGAGTTCTCGGCGGATATGACCTCGCGGGCCGTGAAACGGATCAGCGATGTCCAGCTTCTCCGCAATGTCCAGTTTCCTGAGGACAGTGGACCCATGGCCCATCCCATCCGGCCTGATCACTATATTGAGATCAATAATTTCTATACGGTCACCGTCTACGAAAAAGGGGCAGAGGTGATTCGCATGATCCATACCCTGCTTGGCCCTGAAAAGTTTCGGAAGGGTATGGATATCTATTTTGAGCGCCATGATGGTCAGGCTGTCACCTGTGATGATTTTGTCGCCGCCATGGCAGCCGGTGGTGGTAAAGACCTTGGTCAGTTTAAAAACTGGTATGGCCAGGCCGGCACCCCTAAGTTGCAGGTCGAAGGCCAGTATGACCCCACGGAGAAAACCTATAGAATGCGGGTGGGGCAATCATGTCCTGCCACTCCGGGACAAGAACATAAGGAGCCGTTCCATTTGCCCCTTCGGGTCGGTTTTCTTGGTGGCGATGGCCGGCCGCTCCCTCTGACCCTCGCCGGAGATGACAGAGAGCCAGTCGCCTCGAAAATTTTAGAGATTCGCAAGGCCAGTCAGGACTTTGTCTTTACCGGTATCACCGAAAAGCCAACGCCGTCCCTGCTTGGTTCTTTCAGTGCGCCGGTAAAGCTCCACTATCAGTATGGTAATGATGAGCTGCGCTTCCTCATGGTCCATGACCCCGACGCCTTTAATCGTTGGGAGGCAGGGCAACGCCTGGCCTGCCGCCTGCTGCTTAAGCTTGTCGATGATTATCAGAGCAGTAAGCCCTTGATATTGCCGCAGGATTTTGTCGAGGTCTACGCCAGCATTCTCAAAGAATCAGGTGATCCGGCCTTGCTGGCGCGTCTTCTCGTCCTGCCCACGGAGAAATATCTGGGCGAACAGATGGACGTTATCGATGTGGATGCCATTTTTGCGGCCCGGCAATTTGTCCGTACTGAGCTGGTTAACCAGCTTTTTATGCCGTTTTTGTCATGCTATCATGCCACTGTATCTGATACCCCTTATCAGTATGATCCGGCCTTGAGTGGTCAGCGTCTCTTGAAAAATACAGCCCTTGCCTATCTGATGATGTCTGGCAGGCAGGAGGTGGTCGAGCTCTGTCTCAAGCAGTTTGAGCAGGCGGATAATATGACGGACGCCCTCAGTGCCTTTACGGCCATAATACATAATCCGGACTGCGCTGAGCGCAAAGCAGTCCAGGTTGCTTTTTTCAGCCAGTGGCAGCACAACAGCCTGGTTATGGATAAATGGTTTATGGTTCAGGCCACCGCACCCTTGGCCAGTACCCTGGCTGAAGTGGAGGAGCTGACCAGGCACTCCTCCTTTTCTTTGGCTAACCCCAATAAGGTGCGAGCCCTTATCGGCGCCTTCTGTTCAGCCAACCAGGTCTGTTTTCATGAAAAATCAGGTGATGGGTACCGCTTTTTGGCAGACCAGGTGCTTGCCTTAAATAGCAGCAATCCCCAGATTGCCGCCCGGATTCTGGCGCCTTTAAGCCGCTGGCAGCGTTATGATGAGGCGCGGCAGCAACTGATGCAAGGGGAGCTCGAACGTATTCTTGGCGCAGAGTCATTGTCGAAGGATGTCTATGAGGTGGCCGCCAAGAGTCTGGGTAGAGCTTAGTCTGCGTACAACTCTCAGTTTTCAATTATGTTTACAGGCCATGTGAACTGTTATTTTTTTATGTGAGGAAAGGAGGATATGGATATCTCAAAGGCCATTGCAGCCATGAAGCAGAAACCGGAATTTGCCCAGAACGTTGGCATGCTCTTGGTGCATAACGGCGTGGTGCGGGCCTGGTCACGGCAAAGCCGTGATCAGGTGGAATACCTTGAGGTCAGCCCCGATCAGGAAAAGGTCGAGGCCATTCGCCAGGAATTTCTCCAGCGGCAAGGTATCTTCGATATTGTTATCGAGGCCAGGGAGGGGCGCTTCCAGCCGGGCGATGATCTGCTCTTTATGATTGTAGCCGGCGATATCAGGGAGAATGTCAAGCCGGCCCTCGCCGACCTCCTTGATCGCATTAAAGCGGAAGCCATCACCAAAAAAGAGATTGTCCCGGCTTGATTCTCCCTGGCAAGTGGAGTACAAATCGGCCTGTTTCTTTGTTGCTGAGATAAAACCATAACGGAAAGTGATTTTATGTATACCTCCTCAGATTTACGAAAAGGCCTGAAGATTGAGATTGACGGCGAGCCCTATATTATTACCAATTTTGAATTTTCCAAGCCGGGCAAAGGTCAGTCTCTGTACCGCTGCCGCTTGAAAAACATGGTCACCGGCAATGCCTTTGATAAAACCTATCGCTCCAATGAGAAGTTTAAAAAGGCCCCCCTGGATGAACGCCAGATGCAGTTTCTCTACAGTCAGGGAGACGAGTACCATTTTATGGACAATAAGAGCTTCGAGCAGTACGTCATTTTAAAGGAGCATCTTGAGGACGTTGTCGATTTTATGGTTGATAATATGGATGTTGATGTCCTTCTCTTTAATAACAACCCCATCGGCGTTACCCTGCCTAATTTTGTCAATTTAACCGTTATCAAATCTGACCCCTGGGTTAAGGGTGATACCTCAGGCACCGATACCAAACCGGTTACCGTTGAGACTGGTTATGAGCTCCAGGTGCCGCCTTTTGTCGAAGAAGGGCAAAAAATTCAAATAGATACCCGTACTGGCGCCTATATCACCCGAGTGAAAGAATAGCCAGGCCGCGGCAATGAATATGCAACGCCTTCAGCAGCG
Organism: Desulfurivibrionaceae bacterium; assembly: GCA_041556375.1. Taxonomy (GTDB): domain Bacteria; phylum Desulfobacterota; class Desulfobulbia; order Desulfobulbales; family SURF-16; genus BM506. The sequence continues at coordinate 3,193 of JBFFIS010000085.1, forward strand.
GGCTGCCATTATCCAGGCAGTCCGCTTTTTTTTTGTGGCACACGGTTATCTTGAGGTGGAAACTCCTATCCGCCTGCCAGCCTTGATCCCCGAGGCCAATATCCTCCCCCTGCCTTCGGCATCCTGGTTTCTGCAGACCTCCCCCGAACTCTGTATGAAACGTCTGCTTGCTGCCGGCGTGCCGCGCTTGTTTCAGATCTGTAAATGTTTTCGCGGCAGCGAAAGGGGCAGCCGCCACCTGCCTGAGTTTACCATGCTCGAGTGGTATCGCTCCGGTGGCACCTATCAGGACTTGATGGCCGAGACCGAGGCCTTCCTCCAACATCTGGCCACAGAATTCAGCAAGGAAGCCACCTACGACCAGGAGATTGTCAGCCTGTTTTGTCAGTCCTCTTGGCAGCGCCTTACCGTCCGGGACGCCTTCGAGCGCCATGCCCCGCTTTCGCTTGAACAGGCTATGGCTGACGACTGTTTCGATGAGATTTTGGTCGAGCATGTCGAAATCCATCTGGGGATTGATCGTCCCTGCTTTCTCCATGACTATCCCCTTGCCCTTGGCTCTCTGGCCAAAACCAGTGGCCAGGATTCTGAGGTGGTCGAGCGTTTTGAACTCTATGTCAGGGGGGTGGAGCTTGCCAACGGTTTTTCCGAGCTCACCGACCCGGTGGAGCAGGAGAAGCGTTTTGCCAAGGAGGCTGAACTGGCCCAAGGGCAGGGAACTTTTTTTGGCGAGATGCCAGGGAAATTTCTTGAGGATCTTGGCTGCATTGATCAGGCCTGTGGAATTGCCTTGGGGGTTGACCGTCTTATCATGCTGCTGGCTGGGGCCAAGAGTATCGATGAGGTGGTCAGCTTTACCCCCGAGGAACTCTAGCTTCGCCTGCTTGTCTTGTGGGTGGTCAGGGGGGGCTTGTTTAGGTCTTAGCCAACTGTTTGAGCTTATGTTGGATGAGCTGCAGGTCGTACCAGGCAGCCTTTTTGAGATCGGGGACCTGGAGCAGCTGACTGGGGTGGTAGGTGGCCATTAGGGGAATATTGTTGAATTGATGAAATCGGCCGCGCAGGGCAATGAGTTTGTTTTTGGTGCTGATCAGGGTCTGGCTGGCCATTTGGCCCATGGTGCAGATGAGGGTGGGGCGGAAGAGGTTGATCTGCTCCAGGAGGTGGGGGCGGCAGTTCTTTAGTTGGCTGTCAAGGGCTACCTCACTGGGCTCCAGGGCGCACCTGATGATATTGGCCAGAAAGACATCCTCAATGCTGATGTCGATGGCGGCCAGCATTTTGGTGAGGAGGTCGCCCTGCGGGCCCGGAAAAATCTCTCCCTGGCTCACTCCCTCACTGCTGGCGGCATCGCCAATAATAAGGAGGACAGGTCTGTCCTGCCTGCCCTTGCCGAAAAGGGGCGTCGGCCGTTTGGCCTCTGGCACACAGCGTTCGCAATGAACGATGGTGTCTTTGAGGGCGGCAACATCTTGAGTAGGGAACACCGCTGGCGCTGTCTTTTGGGTCTGCGATGGTGGGGCTTGGGTCGGCACCGGTTGCGTGGCAACGGGTGCCTGCCTGGCGGCGGCATGGGAAGGGCGTGCTCTGAACCCCTCTGTCTTGGGGTAGGTGAGGTCAAGGTCGCCGTGCAGTTTGCAGAGCCGGCGGGTGGCATCGGTGAGTACGGCCAGTTCGTCGGTCATCTCGTTGCTGTCCTTGGTCATCATCTCCTCTCCCCGCCAAGTTTTTTGGCCATTTCTGCAAGGTGATCACAGAGCTGCCTGATATGTTCTTCACTGGTTAAGGGGTTCATCACTGCCAGGCGGAGATAGCTTGTTCCATGTATCGTTGCCCTGGTTATATAAAAATCTCCCTCAAGCACTAATTCCTGCCTCAGCAGATCCTGAAGGCTGGAGTCAGTGCCGTAGCGAAAACAGAGGACATTGGCCTCCGGTGGGCAGAGGCACGAAAAACCGGGGCGCTCGTTGATGAGTGTATAAAAAAGACGGGTGTTGTCGTACAGGCTGTCGATATGGTCAGCCATGCCTGCCTCGCCAAGCACGGCGAGGTTGAAAAAAAGCTTGAGTCCCAGCATCGATTTGGTGCACTCCACCGTTCGTTCGGAGATGTCCATGCCCACCTTTTGTTGTTCTGTGAAGAGGTAGGTGCCGTGCTGATGAAAGGTGGCCTCCAGGCACTCCCGGCGGCGGAAGAGGGCGGCACCGCAGAGGGCGGATGTGCCCAGCATCTTATGGGTATCCCAGGTGAGCGAGTCCGCGTGTTCAATGCCGTCAAGATAGTGGCGGTACTGTTTTGAAAGCAGGGCCGAGGCGCCATGGGCACCATCAATATGGAGCCAGAGGTCGTGCTGGCGACAGAATTCGCCGATAGCCCGTATCGGGTCATAGACACCGGTGGCGGTGACGCAGGCATTGGCGACCACGGCGATGATCTTTTTACCACGGGCTTTTTGTTCGGCCCAGGTAGTCTTCAGGGCCTCAAGGCGCATCCGGAAAAATTCATCAACCCCGATTGGAATCACTTGAGCAGTGCCCAGACCGAGAATGGCGGCCATCTTGGCAATGGAATAATGGCAGGCCTCTGAGGCCAGGATGACAGCGCTGCCGTCCACCCCATGCTCCCAGGCCTGGGGCAGGGCCTGGGCCCGGGCTGCCAGCAGGCAGGTCTGGTTGGCCAGGCTGCCGCCATGGGTAAGGACACCGTCACCGCCGGCCTGCCAGCCTGTTTTACCGAGGAACCAGGAGATCAGTCCACGTTCAATAGCGGTTGCTGCCGGGCCCATTTCGTAGACAGGCATGGCATTATTGGTGACACCGTTGACCAGGTCGGCAAATATGGCCGGCATCATGGGCACCGCAACCTGGTGGCCGATATAGCGGGGATCAAGCATATGGTTGCAGTGGTCAAGCAAGGTCGTGATGATCTCCGGTAATCTGCCGCCGCCCTCGCTAAGGAGTCTGGAAAAATCGAGGGCGCTCAGAATGTCGGCAATGGGCTTTTGGCGCAGGACCTGCTGTTCTGCCAGGCTGGAGCTCTCCAGGTAGTGCCCTAAGACCGGTATGAGTTCGGTCAGGGTTTTTTGGAAATAGTCTGGATTATAGCTTGAAGAATGCATACTGTGCTCCAAGAGCAGGAAAATGAGGGAGATGAACAAGAGCTGGCGGCGCGGCCTGTGCCGATTCTTATTTCTAGGAATGCATACTACCCAACTGTTGCGGATGCGCAAGAATGATTTTTGATCACCAGCTAGACAGGGAAAACGCCGAGGCCATTGTTGCCCGGGATGGCAGCGAGATGGAGCTTTGGTCCTTGGTGCTGAGCGCCGTGGCAATTCCTCATTTTATTGGCAGCCCCCAGGATAACTATAGCATCTGGGTGGCGGCCGATCAGCTCCATGCCGCCGAGCACCAGATTTTTCTCTATGAGCAAGAAAATAGCCCCCTGCAAGTGAGCCCGGAGCGCTATCAGGACAAGGCTCATTTCAACCCGCCCACCTTGCTCATCATGGCGCTCTTTGTCCTTTTTTTTTACAAGACCGGGCCCTGGCAGGACCAGTCACTGTGGTTTAGCCACGGGGCTGTGAACCGTCAGGCAATTCTGGCAGGCAATGAGTGGTGGCGCTTGGTAACTGCCCTCACCCTTCATGCCGATGTGGTCCATTTGGCCGGTAATGTTATCCTGGGCGGCGGCATCATCCATCTGCTGTGCAAGGTTTTAGGGGCGGGCCTTGGCTGGGCCCTCATCTTTATGGCCGGTGTCAGCGGCAATTTTCTCAATGTCGTTTTCCATCGCAGTCAGCATCTGTCGGTGGGTTTTTCCACCGCTGTTTTTGGTGCCGTCGGCCTATGCTGTGGTCTGGAGATTATTCGCCGCCGCAGATGGCAAGGGGCGCTTCTGGCCCTTGGTGGCGGTCTTGGCCTTTTGGCCATGCTGGGAACAGGTGGTGAGCGGGTTGACTTGGGTGCCCATGTATGGGGTTTTGCCGTGGGAGTGGTCCTCGGAGTCATAACCTCTTTTGGCCGCCAATCTGCCGGCCGCTATCCCGGGTTGTTGTTGCAATTTGTTTTGTTTTTCTCAGTGGTTACCGTGGTGTGGCAGGCCTGGAGCCATGCCCTGGTTTTCGGTTGAAAAATAGTTTTAAATAGATGACACTGTATCTTTGTCACTGCTGCTTCAGGAGATGAGCTCCCGAACTAGAACGTGTTTCGTCTTTTCTCCGATCTTAAGAAATGGTGCAGCATGATGTGTATAAAAACATAAAGGAGAACATTATGTCTTGGCAAGATGAGCAGCCCCAGTGGGGCAAGAAAAAAGGGCCATCCTCTCCAGAGGATCTTATTGCCGCCCTGCTCAAAAAGATTAAAGAAAGTTTTGAGGGTGGCGGCAGCAAGGGTACTGGGCCTGGGCCTGGTTCGGGTTCCGGCACTCCTAATTTTAAGGGCGGCCTTGGTGCCTTCGGTCTGATTTTTCTGGTCATTGTCGGCATCATTATTCTCCGCTCTTCTTTTTACACCCTTGATGAGGCCCAGGGTGAAAGAGGCGTGGTGCTGCGCCTGGGTAAATTTTACACCCTGACCGAGCCTGGTCCCCATCTCAAGGTCCCCTTTATCGACGAGGTCTTCAAGGTTTCCGTCTCCGAGGTCCGCAAGGAGGAGTTTGGTTTCCGTTCCCGTTCCCAGCTACAGAAATCCGTTTTTGCCAAGTCAGGTTACACCAGTGAATCCCTGATGCTCACCGGTGACAAGAATGTTATCGATGTTGAATGGATTGTCCAATATCAGGTTCAGGATCCCTATAAGTTTGCCTTTAATGTCCGTGATGTTCCCCAGGCGGTGCGCGACGTCTCTGAGATGGTCATGCGCCGCATGGTAGGCAACCACGGCTTTGATTATGTTTTGAATAATCGGGAGATGTTGGGCGCCGATGTGGCTCGCGAACTCCAGAAGACATTGAATGATTATCAGAGCGGTGTCTCTATTGGAGAGGTCCGGCTCAAGGATGCCACCCCTCCAGACGAGGTGAAGCCTGCCTTTAATGAGGTCAATGAGGCGGATCAGGACATGAAGCGCCTGGTCAATGAGGCTGAGCAGCAATATAACAAGGTAATCCCCAAGGCCCGCGGTGAGGCCAAGGGTATGATTGAGGGGGCCCATGGCTATGCCATTGAGCGTACCAATATCGC
>JBFFIS010000086.1:0-8339 GCA_041556375.1 Desulfurivibrionaceae bacterium
GGAACCTGTTGTTCTGAAACACTGGCCTCTTTGATGGTATCCGTGCTCTCTTCGGGGCCGGAAAAGAGAAAGTAGAGACCTAGGAGAAGCAGGAGGGCAAGGCCGCCACCAATACCTGTCAGAACAGATTTATTCATTCCGGCCAAGGCAGCAGGGATCATCAAGCCACGGGCCTTTTTCTCCTTATCCTCATCGCTTGTTATGGCCTCGATGTCGCTATCATCTTCGGCCCCGGCCTGGGCCATGAAATCGTCTGCTGTTGTTTCTGGAGCTTTGGTGTCGGCAGTGTCGAGTTCAATGAATTCCTGGTCGTCCCCTTCAGTCTGGCCAAGCATTTCGGCAAAATCAATTTCTTCTGCTAGAAAGGGGTCCTCATCTTCCGTGTCACTATCGATATCAGCAAAGAGCTGATCCATTTCATCAAGTTCAGAGTCAAAGGCTGAGGAGGCTAATTCGTCGGCATCTTCGGGGCTCAGCTCATCGCTGACCTGTTCAGCACTCACCGCTGGGGGAGCTTGCTCAGCTTCGTCGTCGGCGGCAAAGAGTTCATCGAGGCCGAGGTCCTCCTCCTCGGTCGGCGCAGTTAACGCCTCTGGGGGCGATGCGGCATCAATATCGTTGAACAGAGCGTCAATGTTGTCTTGGTCAAGATCACCGAAATCTTCTTCGGGCTCTGGTTCAGGGCTGGCTGCCAACGGGGCGGCGGGCTCAGACTCCTCAACGTCGTCGGCAAAGAGGGCGTCAAGGTCATCAAAGTCGTCTTCTGCTTCGGTAGATTCAGGCTTGGTGCTGAGCAGGGAGTCAATATCGCTTTGGTCGAGTTCAGCTTGGCTCTCTTCTTCGGGGGCGGCATCTTTGCTGCTGCCGGCCAGGAGGGCATCGATATTATCCTGGGCCAATTCGGCCAAGTCCTCATCGGCGTCAGATGTGTCACTGTCAACACTGCCGGCCAGGAGGGCATCGATATTATCCTGCTCGAGCTCGTCAAGGTTGAAGTCTTCGCTGGCATCGGCGTCATAGCCCGTACCACTGAGGAGTTCGTCGATATTGTCCTGGTCCAGTTCTCCGCTCTCTGATGAGTCATTGTCGCTTGAGCTCAGGCCAAGCAAGGCATCAATATTGTCCTGATCCAGTTCGCCGCTGCCTTTGGCCTCATTACTTTGATCAGCCACGGCGTCGGTGTCGCTTTCAACAGCACTGAGAAGCTCGTCGATATTGTCCTGGTCAAGGTCACTATCCCCACCATCAATATCGTCCAGCCATTCATCAAATTCATCATCTTTGCCGGCCATAAATTGCCCCCTTGATCATACTCTTAATAACTTTCTGCGTAGGAGTGCAGGGCCCGGTAGATAGGATCTGACATCTCAACGGTAACGGCGTAGCTCCGTCTTTCGCCCCGGACGTTACGACCGTTTATGTGGACCCGGAGAAAGCCGTCAATTTCTTCAATAACGCCTTCAAGTTTCTGCGGATATTTAACCTCGACGGTGTATTCCGGTACAGCCTGGGTGTTAATCATGGCTGTCATCTGGTCAGCCAAGGTAATACCGAGAATGGTGGTCTTTTTGACATTGTAGTTGGCGATTACCGTGAAGGGGCGCACAGCCACGGTGGTGGGGCCGTAAAATTCCCAGAACTCCTCCATGGCGTCATCGCAGATCAGGGTGACCAGCTCTGCCAGGTTCGAATAGCTGCGGGCGCTGATGCGATCCGGTGGTGGAGGATAAGGCATGAGTACCCCGCCAGACTGTTCCTGGGCGCCCACGTTTGGCGCGGCAAGCAGGGTGGTGATGGCCAGGGCCAGGAGGGTAAAAAGCCATTTTGAGCATAGTTTTTTCAGCATGGGGTCCTCCTAGTTGGCCATTCCTTTAACAGCAATGGTGTATGGGCGGTCAATTGAGTGAAAAAGGCCAAGCAGCTCCCTGTTTAAGGGCAGGGTGTAGCGCCATGATGTTTTGATGATGCCATCCTTGAGGCTAACCAGGCGGCCTTGGAGAACCAGGGTCTTACGGGTATTGGAAAAGGTGGAGACAACCACATAATCAAGTTCCTGGTTATTGTTGGCCAGTTCATTGATGTTACGCGACAGGATAAACTCACCTGTCTGGGCCAGAATATTAATTTCCTTGCCCAGGCGGAGCTCGGTAACCTTAAGGCCGCGGTCAGAAAGATCGGTGAGCAGATATTCGGCCATCATTCTGCCGAACTCGGTTTCCCTTTTCAGGTCGGCAAGGGGCACCGCGCCGACAATGGCAACCTTGGCGGAAAAATTTTTCTCGCCATCATCCTTGAGGCCGTAATAGACCTTGCCTGCAACTTCTCGGGAAAGTTCGGAGAGCAGGGCCTCGGTGCCCATGGTCCGTGAGGCGTCGGGCATATAATTATAGACCCGGTAACGGCCTGGGGTGTAACGGCTACGGCGCTGCTGATAGCGGGCCTCTTCTTCGCTGAGGTCAAGGTAGGCACTGGGGGCGCCGTGACGGACTCTGGCATCCGGACCGCCCTGGGGAGGCTGGACAGCAATTTCAGGGTCAGATGGTGGCGGTTGCTTTGTGGGCGGTTCAGGGTAGGGGGTGCCCGGGATAATGGCCGTTTGCTCCATCTCGTCAGGAGCTTCCTTTTTTAGGTCCGGGGCGGCCTTGGCGGCTGCTGATTCCGGCAGGATGGCCATGGTGGGATCGGCTTGGGCTGTCTGAATAGGGGGAACATTAATCTGGACGGCTATTTGACCGTGACTTTCTTGAGCCAGCAGCGGTGAGCCGCCCAGCCCGGCCAGCGAAACCAGCCAGATCCCGGCAAATACCTTGGTAATTTTTTTCTGCATTGTGTCCTCCCAATGTGGTGAAGGCAGATGAACTGCGTTGTTGTAAAAAAACTTTTTCATCAACAGGCGCCATGGCTGTTTCAGTATGGTACCGTGGTGCTGCTTACAAGACTTTAAAAAACCTTTTGCTGCCTAAAACAAAGAACAACCCAAGGTGGATAATCTCAAAACGGCAAAGCTGGGCCCTATGCTACGGCCCAGTTTTAAAATTTATAGTATCAACACCTGTTAAATATTAAGCCTCTTTAAGTATAACGGTGGCGGCGTTGGTTTGTTTGCCGAGGCAGTATCGGCCAGCATGCGGCTGGTTAAGCTGTTCTTGGGAAAGATAACCGTAGAACTTGCCAGCAGGGCCGCGGTTTTATTATCTAAAATGCGGGCGGTAACAATGATATCATCATTGCCGATAAAATAAGTTCCGGTGAGCATGGCGTCGGCGCTAACTGCAGAGGATATTTCGTTTTCGTTTCTGTCCAAGCCGAATTCACCTCTTTTTTCCTCCATGCGGATTGAGGTCGATTTGCGGATTTCGACGACGGTAAAGGCGTGACGCTGGAACTCGTTCATCAACTGCTCGGAAAGATAACGGCCAAAGGATGAGGTCCTGTGGAGCTTGCTGCTCTCGACAAAGGTGGTGACTACCAGGCCGTTGGCCATATCGCCGGTGTCAGGATCCGGGTCATCCATGTTGGTCAGCAGCTCAGCTGCCATGGCCTCAATGGAGAGGACGAGACCGGTTGCCTCCTGATGGGGGGCAAGGCTGGGCTTAGGGGCCATGGCCGTAGGTTTTTGCTCAAATACGGCGCATGCCGGCAGGCAGACCGTGCAGACAAATACTATGGGAATGAAGAGGCGCCTTAACATAACCTTTGTCGTCCTTTTTTAAAGATGATTGGCCGGATGAACTGTTCCTGAAAAAAAGGAGCAGAGGCTGTAAAAATCAAATTTCAATCTTGTCATCGGCCCGTTGGGCCAACATCTTTAACTAAAACCTACCGATATTAATAAAAAAAATCGATAGAGATCGCCCTTAGACTACATATGGTGCCGAAAAGTGGCTGGCCTACAAGATGTTGGCTGACACCTGTTTCTCTAAAAAAGTGTAGCACGTTTGGCTTACGGAGAGTAAATGCTTTTCGCATGGCTGGCCACTTGTAGTCATAACTCTTGGAAAAGCCGCTGCTATGCCAGCATAGATGAGAAATAGTGTAACAGGTGAGTTGTTGTCTTATGGGTGAGGATGTCTCTCGGCAGGAGTTGATCGCCGACGAAGTATTTATGTTGACCGATGGCGGTGAGATGCCAGAGGTTGCTTTTCACAGTGCTGTCTATTATCTGACAAAGGATGCTGATGGTCCAGGCCTTGAGCTGACTGAAGAAGATGTGGCCGTTCTTAAGGGGGCGGTGGTTCAGCGTTATAAGGCCATTGTGCTGCGTGATTTATGCCCGGGAAACAAGCATAAGTCTATCTACCGAGGTCTAGAACGCAGTGCTGCCAACTGGCAAAGACTGCAATTATATGCCGAGCAGGAAGATATCGACCTCTCGGCGATCAAAAAACAGACCGGTCAGGCCCTGCTTGATTTTTTAAAGCATGAGTATGATGCCGTTATCTGCCAAGGGCAAGAGAGCTGTGTGAATTGCAGTCGTGACCGGCTTATCGCCTATGCCAAAAGCCTTGGCATTATCCTGGACCGCGACATAGCGCAGTGGCGCCACCTTTTTTAAAGATCCTTTTTACCAATCTTTGCGTAAAGATAAATTTATGGGCATAGCCGAAAAAAAGCCTGATGTTCTCACTTCTTTACATGGAGAGTGGGCCGGCAAACACCGGCAGGAAATTACGGTTTTGCTCCAGGGCAGATTGCCGCAAGGTTGGCAATGGGTGCCGAGTTCAAAAGACGCGGTGGTGGCGGTTACTACTTCGCAGCCCCTTGTTTACTATAAGGAATTTCTGCCACGCAGCCCCTTTGAGAAGATAAAAAGCCTGGTGCGTGGCAGCCGCTGCCAGCGGGCCCGGCGCCAGGCCGATATCCTTAGGGCTGCCGGTTTGATGTGCCCCGCTGTTTTGGGCTGGGGCCAGGGCCGCAAAAATGAATTTCTGCTGACCGCAGGTTTTGCCGGCAGCGGTTTTTTTCAATTTTTAACAGCCCATTTTTCCGGGGCCTTGAGCCGTGAGCAGCACCAGCGCAAGCGCCGGCTGTTGCGCGAGGCCGGTAGCCTGATTGGCCGCCTGCACAGCCAAGGCGTCAGCCATGGCGATCTACGCCAGGATAATCTCCTGATCCGGGAGGATGAGCAGGGCTTTACCTTCTGCTTCATTGATAATGAAAGTAACAAGGTCTGGCGCCAGATCCCCCGGGCCCAGATTGTCACCAACCTCGTCCAGTTTTCCATCTGCTCTGGGCATGTCTTAACCCGCAGTGATCTTCTTCGCCTCTTTACGGCCTACAGCCAGTCCTACCCCCGTTTTCACGGTGAAGCCAGCAGGAAGCTGTTGGCCGAGGTCCTGGGCCGCAGCCAAAGACGGGTTCTCCATTATAGTGTTAAAGATAAAACCAGCCGGGCGGCCAGGCTTGATGCGGCGCAAGGCACAGGCTGCTATGAGCGCCAAAGTATTGTCGGCCGCCAGCTTGAGGCTGGCCGTGATCTTGACCAGTGGTTTGCGCAGGGGGAGTTTTGCAAGGATGATAGAAATATCCAGGTCAAAAGGCTTTCGGCCGCAGGTTCTGAGGTGGTCGCCAAGAAATTTCTCGGCCGGGGCTGGCTCTCCCTGCTAAAAATTTGGCTGGGGCTTGAGCGTGCCCCTCGACTCTGGCAGATGTCGCATCTCTTTATGGCCTTGGAGATCCCCATTGCCCAGCCCTTAGGCTACGTCCTTGCCGGCCGTGGCCTGCGGCGGCGGCAGAGCTATTTCTACAGTGAATATGCCCAAGGGAAACGCGATCTTCTCTCTGTGCTCAAGGAGTGCCCTGAACTTCTGGGCCGTTTTGTCGACCAGAGGCTTTTTTTTCGCATTGCCTTTTACCTGGCACGACTTCATAACAGCGGCTATTGTCATGGCGATACCAAATGGGCCAATATTATGGTGGATGAAGAAAACAGCGATCTGCTCTTTATTGATCTTGATGGCGCCCGACCGGTGAAGGCTGCCCTGGGGCGCGGTGTGGTAAAAGATGTCAGCCGCTTTGTGGTCGATATGCTGGAGCAGGATGTGCCTCCAGCAGAGATCAGGCAATTCGTAAAGGATTATAGCAATATGCGCGTTCTTGTGAGCACGTTGGTGCAGCAAAAAATAACCCCCCATATCAACAAGGCCCTGCGTCGCCACGGCAGGCAGGATATCGATCCCTTTGAACTGTGGGCTGGGTAACAGATGCTTTTTTCCGTGATCATCCCCACCTATAACGGCGCCCAGCACCTTGAACGGGCCGTGCAGTCCGTTCTTGCCCAGGATTTTAAGGATTTTGAGGTAATTATTGTTGATGACGGTTCCACCGATGCCACCCCCCAGCTTATCGAGAAATTGGTGGGCCACGCCGCCGGGACGGTGCATTCTCTGCACCAGGACAACAGCGGCCCGGGGACGGCCCGCAACCGCGGGGTGGAGGTGTGCAGCGGCAGATACCTGCTCTTTCTTGATGATGATGATGAGCTTGTCGCCAACGCCCTTACTGTCTTTGCCGAGCAGATAGAAAAAGACAATCAGGCCGATTTTTTGTGGGCCGGCCATTACTCCCAGGATAGCCAGGGGAGAATTAAAAAGCATGGTCGCCAGCCCTTCAGTCGGCGGAATCAGGATAACTTTCTTGGCTACATCAGGGGCAGTTTCGGCCTTTCCCAGGGCGAAGGGGTGATGAAGCGGGAAATCTTCGCCCGCCTCCATTATCCGCAGACGATCCGCAATAACGAGGATGTCGTCTTTTTTGCCCAAATTTTAGCCCTTTACACCTGCCAGGCTGTCGATGCCTATGTGGTCACCATCCACAAACGTCAGGAGAGCTGCCGCCACAATATTGCCTCAATCAAGGCCACCACGGAGCTTATCGCCGATCTCCTCTTTGATCCGGCCATCCTGCCCGCCGCCTATATGCCTTTTAAGGAAGAGTTTCTCTCCAGCCGCTACCTCAGCCTTTTTCGCGCCCTCTATTATGCCGGCCGGTATAAGGAGGCCCGCGACGTCTATGTCAGAGCCATTCGCATTTATAGACCCCATCTCTATAGCTGGAGTTATCTGCGCAAATATTTGCGGGCCTGCCTTGCCTTTTGATGCTTGACCGGAACAGGGTACAATGCTAAGGCTTGAAGGCCGTATGGCGCCTAAAATGATTTCCCTTGTTTGACGGGTACATGTGAGAAATATGGACAAAAAAACAACTATCCTCCACCTCTGGAGCAGTTTCAAGGGCGATTATGAGCTCTTTAATCAGGTGGTCATGGGCCTTGCAGATGGCTATCACCATATTGTCTGCTATATGACCGGTGAGCCGCCGGCTCGGGAGGTGCTGCACGATGCCGGTTATGAGGTCCATTGGCTGCGTTATCAGAAAAGAGGGCTGCGTAGATTTACTGGTGGCGTGGTCAAACAGCTCTCGGAACTTGTTGAACAAAATCAGGTCGATATCATCCATGCCCATCGTCATAAAGCCACCTTCTATGCGGCCCTGACCGCCCGGAAACATCGGGGACTCAAGGTCGTTTCTTCGGTGCATGGCCTGGAGCGCTCCCGGGGACTGGTACGGAAGATCAGTAACAGGTTGCTTTGGCCCAGGCTCAACAAGGTTATTGCCGTGTCCGGGGCGGTGAAGCAGGATATTCTGAAGAACAATCCTTGGTTTCCTCCGGCACGGGTTGAGGTGGTTTACAACGGTGTCAATATTGAGCGCTTCCAGAGTGCCGGTGTGGATAAGAAGGGGGCCCGGAATTTTTTCTCCCTGCCTGAACAGGCCTGGATCTGGGGGGCGGTGGGACGGCTTGCGCCGGTCAAGGGGCATAAAACTCTGCTTGCCGCCTGGGCCGGTGCCGGGCTGGGGAAGTTGGGATGCCACCTGGCCCTGGCCGGTGATGGCGATCTCCATGACTCGCTCGCCGCTCAGGCTGTGGAGCTGGGCATTGCCGGCGAGGTTAGTTTTTTAGGACATGTCAGCGAGGTGCCTCGGTTTCTTGCAGCGCTGGACGGCTTTGTCATGCCATCATTGCATGAAGGTTTCCCCCTGGCTGTGCTTGAGGCCCTGGCCGCCGAATTGCCGGTGGTGGCCAGTAAGGTGGGCGGCATTCCGGAAATTCTTGCCGAGTTGGCAGACAAGGGTCATGCCTTCCTAGTCTCGTCGCAACAGGAGAAAGAGTTTGGGGCCGCTATGCAAAAAGTGGTAACATGGACAAAGGAGGAGCGCCGGCAGGCGGTCGATCATGTCAGAGAACATGCCCAGCGTTTTGCTGCCCAGGGAATGCTCAACCACATGGACACTCTCTATCAGGATTTGGCAGCTCTTTGAAAGAAAGCCATCTCGTA
>JBFFIS010000087.1:0-8301 GCA_041556375.1 Desulfurivibrionaceae bacterium
CACGCCCTCACTATAGATGTTGATGTGCAGCCGCTCCGGTTGTTTCTGGCCATGCCATGCCAGGACATCGACCAGGGTGGTGGCCTTGCTTGCCTCGCTGGGTTCCTGGTCAGGCTCAGCCCGTGTGATCAGGGACGGGGCTGGAGACGGTCCTGGGGCCTGGGCCCCTTGCAGGCAGCGCAAAAGGTCCCGGGGCGAGTCAGCCATGGCCAGGACCTTTTCTGAGAGGTGGACGTCGAACCGTCTCTCCAATCTGGCCAGCAGCTCCACCCGGGCCAGGCTGTCGAGGCCGAGGTCGCGCTCCAGGTCACTGTCCAGGTCGACGGTCAGGGCATAGTTCCCCTGGGGGTGGAGTTCGCTGACCAGTTGGCGCACCTCGTCAAGGAGGTGATCGGTTCTGGCGTCTTTGTTTCTTTCGGCGCTCATAGCGGCAATTTTTCACCTTCGGCTGCTGACGGCACTCAGTCCTTCTTGCCTTGCAGGGCCGAGATCAGGTCAATGGGCAGGGGAAAGATGATGGTGGAGGCATTCTCGTTGGAGATGTCGTTTAAGGTCTGCAAATAGCGAAGCTGCATGGCCTGGGGGTTTGCAGAAATGACATTGGCGGCCGCCAGCAATTTCTCCGAGGCCTGCAGTTCACCCTCGGCATGGATGACCTTGGCCCGCCGCTCGCGCTCGGCCTCGGCCTGTTTGGCAATGGCCCGGATCATGTTCTCGTTGAGATCGACGTGTTTGATCTCAACATTGGTCACCTTGATGCCCCAAGGGTCGGTTTGCTTGTCGATAATCTCCTGAAGGTCGGCATTCATCTTCTCGCGCTGGGCCAGCATCTCGTCGAGTTCATGTTGACCTAGCACCGAGCGCAGGGTGGTCTGGGCCAGTTGGCTGGTGGCATTATAATAATCCTCCACCTGGATGATGGCCCGCTCCGGGTCCACCACCCGGAAGTAGAGGACGGCATTGACCCGCATCGTGACATTGTCGCGGGAGATAACGTCCTGGCTGGGGACATCCATGGTGATGACCCGCAGATCAACGCGAACCGCCTGTTGGATGCCGGGGATGACGATGCGCAGCCCCGGTTTTTTGACGGCCTGGAAACGTCCCAGAAAAAAGACCACCAAGCGCTCATACTCCGGCACTATCTTCAGGGAGAGAAAGAGCAGGCCGATGAGCATGGCCAGGGGGATGATGTAGGGCGTCGTGTGTGGGGTAATCATGTCAAGGTTCCTCCTCTAAAGGTTCAATATAAAGTTTGAGACCATGCTGGCCGGTTACCCGCACCTGTTGGCCCTTGTGAATGGGTGTCTTGCTGGTGGCCTGCCATGATTCGCCATGGATCCATATACGCCCCCGGTCCTGGAAATCGGTCGTGGCCTCGCCGATGCTGCCGATAAGCTCTTCTGAGCCGCTCACCACCTTGCGGCGGCTCATGGTGTAGATTTTGCCCATCAGCAGTAGTAGAAAGGCGGCTGAACTCAGGGCGGTGGCGGCGATGAGGGCCAGGGAGATGCGCAGGCCCTCATCATCCATCAGGATGACCGAGCCAGCCACAAAGGCGATGAGGCCGCCGACACCCAGGGCCCCGAAGCTGGGGACAAGGGCCTCGGCAATCATGAAGATAATGCCCAGGACCATGAGGGCCAGACCGGCATAATTTATGGGCAGGACCTGGAAGGTATAGAGGGCGAGAAGCAGGGCAATGGCCCCGGCCACTCCGGGCAGGATGAAGCCGGGGTGGGTAAGCTCGAAGATGAGCCCGTAGATGCCGACAAGCAGCAGCATGTAGGCGATATTGGGATCGGTGATCACGGTCAGGAGCCTGGTGCGCCAATTGGCCTCAAAGGTGTTGATGGTCAGATTGGCGGTGGCCAGAGCCACCTCGCCTGATTCAAGTCGTATCACTCTTTTGTCGAGCTGGCGCAGCAGATCCTGGTCATTAACGGCGACAAGATCGATGACTCCTGCCGCCAAGGCCTCTTCCGCTGTCAGGCTGACGGCCTCGCGCACGGCCCGGCCTGCCCATTGGGCATTGCGGCCATGGCGATGGGCCAGGGCCTTGATGTAGGCCTCGGCATCATTGACCATCTTATTTGCCAGGGTGTCGGTCGGAGGGCTGCTCTCCTGGTCGTCCTCCACGCCTGGTGGTGGCGTCTTGGCCGGTGGCAGGCCGGGGATAGTGCCGATTCGTATCGGAGTCGCGGCACCGAGGTTGGTGGCCGGGGCCATGGCTGCCACATGACTGGCGTAGAGGATATAGGTGCCGGCACTGGCTGCCCGGGAACCGGCCGGGGCCACATAGCAGGCCACGGCAATGGGCGAGGCGAGAATGTCCTTGATGATCTGGCGCATGCTCGAGTCTAGGCCGCCGGGGGTATCGATCTCCAGGATAACCAGGGCTGCCTGATCAGATGCGGCCTGGGCCAGGCCGGCGCTGACATACTCGGCCACGGCCGGCCCGATGGCGCCCTTGATCTCAAGGCGCAGGGCGGTGTTGCCCTTTTCTGCCAGACTGGGGGCCGGGAAGAAGGCGTTGGTGTGGGCAGCCAGCCAGATCAAGGCCAGGGCCAGCAGGATTCGTCGTAGTACGGGACTCTTGCATTGGTTTTGCATGGTGATACAACACCTCCGGAGTTGTCCTGTAGATGCCCTTAGTCTAGCACACCATTCTTGCTCAAAAACAGTAAAAGATGGCTATTTAAAATAGCCTTCGAGATCAGTAGTTTATAGTGGGGTAGGGGGATGGCGGCCATAAGGACCGCTGGAGTGAAGATTATCGATAATATTTTTTTTGCCTCCCGGGCCTGTGCTGCGATAGAGTGAAAGCAGGGAGGCCGTGATGCTTAGAGCAGATATCCAAGAGATGTTGCGCACCATCGAGATTGAGACCCGCATGACCCAAGGCTCAACCGGCCTGGCTGCCTTGCGGCCTGCGGTCATGGATGCCATGTCCACGGTGCCGCGCCATCAATTTGTCCCCGGCTACCTCCGGCCCCATGCCTATGCCAACGGTCCGCTGCCCATCGGCAACGGCCAGACCATCTCCCAGCCCTTCATAGTCGCACTGATGACCGATTTGCTCTGTCCTGAGCCGGGGGATGTGATGTTGGAGGTCGGGGCCGGCTCAGGCTATCAGGCTGCTGTGCTTTCGCTGTTGGTCGATAAACTCTACAGCATGGAGATTATTCCCGGCCTGGCCCGCGAGGCCGGCAAGCGTCTCAAGGATTTAGGCTACGCCAATGTCGAGGTCCGCCAGGGTGACGGGTATCATGGCTGGCCGGAACACGCCCCCTATGACGGCATTATTGTTACCGCGGCGGCCAGCCATGTGCCAAGGCCTTTGCAGGAGCAGCTTAAGGTCGGAGGTCGCCTTGTTATCCCGGTGGGTCTTCCCCACTATACCCAGGAACTTCTGGTCCTGGAGAAGGAGAGTGATGAGCGTTTTATCAGTAGCGATGTCCTGTCGGTGGCCTTTGTGCCCTTGACCGGATCAGGTCATGACAGCGAGACCGTTCGGGCCTCGTAGAACCAATAAGAAGAGGAGGAACCATGCAACAACCCCTACAAATAACCTTTCGCAATATGGAATCATCAGAGGCTGTGGAGGCTGATATTGAGAGCAGGGTTGACAAGCTTGAGGATATCAATGCCCAGATCATCAGTTGCAAGGTGGTGGTGGAGGCCCCTCCCCGCAGTCAGCAGCAGGGCGGCCTCTTTAAGGTGAGTATTGATCTCACCTGTCCGGAGGGCAAGGTAGTGGTTAATAAGGAGCCGTCTGGCAAGAACAAGGCCCATGAGGATTGCTATGTCGCCCTGCGTGATGCCTTTAAGGCCGCGGCCCGCCAGTTGGAAAAATATAGTGAGCGCCGCCGGGGTGATGTCAAAAGCCACAGCGAAACACCCTATGGCCAGGTGAGTTATCTTGCCCCCATGGAGGATTACGGCATGATCACCACACCGGACAGCCGGGAGATCTATTTCCATCGTAATAGTGTCCATAATGCTGATTTCGATTCCCTGGCCGTGGGCACTCTGGTTACCTTTAATGAGTACGAAGGGGAGAAGGGGCCCCAGGCCAATGTTGTCAAGGTTAAGGGGTGATTGATGGCCGGCGGTCAGCAGCCAAGAGCCGTGGAGGTTAAGTGCTACGCCGGTTACCGCGGTGAAGAGGCGCCACGCTCCTTCCTCCTTGATGGCAAGGAGCTGGCGGTGGCCGAGATTGTTGAGAGGTGGCAAACGCCCCAGGGCCGCTATTTCAGGGTCCGTACCGAGGAGGGAGTTCTCTATGATCTCTGCCATGTTGAGCAGGAGGAGCGCTGGCAGCTCATGGCCATGGACCAGTCCGGCAGCCCTTAACGGCTAAGGTATGATTTTAAGGCCGTGAAAAGCTCTGCTCTTAGACCGGGATTTTCATTGGCCAGCTGGTGGTTGGCCCCAGCGATGATCTCGGTCTGGACTGGGCTGAACTTGGTCTTTAGGAACTTGATATTATAGCGCCAGTCAACAATGACATCTTCGTCGCCCTGGATGATCAGCAGGTTCTGGTCGAGCCGGTGGTAGTCTTGGGCCCTCTTTTCCCAGTGCAAGAGGGCAGAAATAAAGCTCATGGGTACAACCTTCCGTTGTTGCAGAGGGTCGTTTTCGACAAAGGTGAGGAAGGCTGGATCAGATGAGTTGCGGCGGTGGATGCGGGGCAGGGTGTTGGTAAAGGGCGTGGTCATGAAGTAGATGGTCTTGGTTGGCAGCCAGGGTCGGCTGTGGATGAGGGGGGCCAGGAAGATGACCTTGTCAAAAGAGGCCTGGTTGCCTTCATCGAGGTATTCATAGGCAATGGCGCAGCCCAGACTATGGGCCACCAGATGAAAGGGCCGTGGCAGCTGCTCTGCATAGAGGTTGACAAAGGCGGTGAGCGTTGCCGCATAGTCGCTGAAATCCTTGATGGCAAAACGTTGGCCGCTGGAGAGGCCATGGCCGGGGAGATCAAAAATGGCAACGGCCAGGTTCTCTTTGAGGCAGAAGGCGATGAGCCTGCTCATGATACCGCTATGGTCATAGTAACCGTGTAAAAGAAAGATGGTGCCCTTGGGCTGGGTCGGCACAAAGAGATGACCGGCAATGGTGCGGCCCTGGCTGCCAAAGGTGCCGAAGAGATGCCGGCAGTTGCCGGGTTCCAGGTCATAATAGCTGAAATAGTCGGCAATGGCGGCTGTAGGCGTATAGGAAGGCGCGCTAGGCTTGAGGGGGGGCATCTCGGCCCGTACCCGATCAATGTCGAGGCTGCCCTCTTTTCGCTCTTCAGGGTTGACGGCCTGGCCCCCTTGGCTGGGAGTGAGCGTGCCGGCAAAAAACAGTAGGCAGATGCTCATAAGGATGGAGCGCCTTAAGCCTTGTCTCGTCATAGGGCCTCGCCTTGGGCTGAAGGTTTGCAGGGTGGCAAATTTTTGAGACCTGCCGTCCTGGAGAAGAGTATAACAAATTCTATCGCGAACGGAGGTTGGCAGGCAAATGATTGTCACGAACTCTGATTGCGGGGCCTTTCAAGGCAAGCTTGGGCCTCACTGATATGGTGCCCGCTGCTGTGAAAAAAGGCGCACCACTGCGTGGAGTCCTGGCCATGACAGTTCCCTTCCACTTCCTGCTTATTCTGGTGGCCCTGGTCTATGGGTTCATGCTGCTCTTTATCTTTTTATACCAGTCCCATCTTCTCTTTCTGCCCAATATCGCCGGTCGCAACGTCGATGCCACCCCGGCCACTGTCGGCCTGGCCTATGAGTCGCTTACCCTGACTACCAGCGATGATGTCGAGCTCGATGGCTGGTTCCTGCCGGTGGAACAGGCCCGGGGAGTGATCTTCTTTTGCCATGGGAATGCCGGTAATATCTCCCACCGTCTTGATTCCCTGCTGCTCTTTCATCGTCTGGGATATAGCGTCCTGATCTTTGATTATCGCGGTTATGGCCGCAGTCAGGGCCGGCCGACCGAGGCTGGTACCTATCGCGATGCTGAGGCGGCCTGGCACTATCTGGTCGATAAGCGCCGTATCGAGCCGGGCCGTATTGTCCTTTTTGGTCGGTCCCTGGGGGCGGCTGTGGCGGCGCAGCTGGCCACAGTCCAGCAGCCTGGGGCCCTGATCCTCGAGTCATGCTTTACCTCGGTGCCGGATATGGCGGCTGAGCTCTACCCTCTCTTTCCGGTGCGACTGCTCAGCCGTCTGCGCTATAGCGTTGTTGACTCCCTCAAGAAGATCTCCTGCCCGGTCCTGGTGGTTCATAGTCCAGATGATGAGATCATCCCTTACAGCCATGGCGAAAGGATCTTTGCTGCGGCCCGGCCCCCCAAGGCCTTTTTGAAGCTCAGGGGCGGTCATAACGAGGGTTTTTTGATCACCGGGCCGGCCTATGCCCAGGGGCTTGCTGATTTTCTCAGGACCCACCTGCCTGGAGGGTGAGAAGATGGCAAAGTTGAAGTTTGCTCCCCATGGGGGGCGGCAATGGCTGGCGGCCTTGGGTCGCCTTGGGGTTCTGGTGGTGGTACTTATGACAAGTCTCCTTGCCCTTCTTAAAATGCCGGGCTCCTCCTTCTCCGGCCCTCTACCCAGGCTGACTGCCGTGGAAGAGAGGGGGGCGGTCCGCTTGGCTGCCCATGTTCGCACCCTGGCCGATGACATCGGGCCCCGCAATATCTGGACTGCCGGCACCATGGAAAAGACGGCCGACTATCTCCGTGCCGAGTTCAGCGCCATGGGCTATGAGGTCAGGGAGCAAGAGGTGGCCAGTGAGAGGGGGCCGGTTTTTAATCTGGAGGTTGAGATCCCCGGCCAAGACATGGCCCCTGAAATTGTGGTGGTGGGGGCCCATTATGATACGGTGTTCGCCTGTCCAGGCGCCAATGATAATGGCTCCGGAGTTGCCGTTCTCCTTGAACTGGCCCGCCTCCTGAAGGACAGCCGGCCGCAGCGCACCATTCGCCTGGTGGCCTTTGCCAACGAGGAGCCGCCCTTTTTCCTGAATAAATCCATGGGCAGCCGGGTCTACGCCATGCGGTGCCGGGAGCGCATGGAGGATATCACTGCCATGCTTGCCCTGGAGACCTTGGGTTCTTATAGCGACAAGCCCGGTAGCCAGGGCTACCCCATGCCGTTGAGTCATTTTTATCCTGACCGGGCCAACTTCATCGCCTTTGTCGGCAATCTCAGCTCTCGCGGTTTAGTGCGGCGGACCCTGAAGGCCTTCCGCCGTCATGGCCATTTCCCCTCAGAGGGCCTGGCCGCCCCCTTTTTTGTCACCGGCGTCGGCTGGTCTGATCACTGGTCCTTCTGGGAGGAGGGTTTCCCGGCCATCATGGTTACCGATACCGCCTTCTACCGTTATGATGCCTATCACACAGCCCAGGACACCCCGGAGAAGCTTGATTATCAAAGCCTGGCCAGGGTGGTAAGCGGTTTGCTGCCCACTGTTCTCGAACTGGCTGGAAGTCAGCCTGAGCACACCCTTGGTGCCCGGCAAAAGTCAGGAGCGAAAGGGGTCAAGAGCAGTGGGACGGGCCTAGGGGAATCCGGCCTGCTGGCCGCTGCCTATGCCAAAAAGGGAGAAAAAACCATGATCACACTTCCCAAAGCGGCCTTGGAAGGCCAGGTTTCAGTGGAAGCCGCCTTGCAGAGCCGTCTTTCCATGCGCAACTATGGCCCGGAACCGCTGAGCCTGGCTGAACTCTCTCAGCTTCTCTGGGCAGCCCAGGGCATCACCAGATCTGGTGGCCGGCGGACTGCGCCGTCGGCCGGGGCTCTGTATCCCCTGGAGATCTATGTCGTGGCCGCTGAGGTGGGGGGGCTGGAGCCAGGTGTCTACCACTATCATCCCCACGCCCACGGCCTTGAAGCGGTGCGAGACGGCGATCAGCGCCAGCAACTGGCCGCTGCCGCCCTGGGCCAAGGCTCCATTGCCAGGGCGCCTGTTAATCTGGTCCTGACCGCGGTCTATGAGCGTACTGCCGCCAAGTATGGTCGCCGGGCCCGGCGCTATGTCCATATGGAGATTGGCCATGCCGGCCAGAACATTTATCTGCAGGCCACTGCCCTGGGGCTGGGTACCGTGATGGTGGGGGCCTTTGACGATGCCGGGGTCCAGCGTCTCCTCGGTCTGGATGAGGAACCGCTGGCCATTATGCCGGTGGGGAGGTTGCCATGATTACTAAACAGGTTGTCGGTCAAGGGATGAAGGCTCTCATTGTCAGTGGCCAGCAGTTTGAGGACTCGGAGCTGCTCAGCCCCTATTACCGTCTTCTCGAGGAGGGCATTGAGAC
>JBFFIS010000088.1:0-8288 GCA_041556375.1 Desulfurivibrionaceae bacterium
TCCTCGACCAGGGTGATCAGCCGGCTTTTGGCCTCGTCAATGTCCAGGAGGGCACCGTTGGGGCAGTCATAGAGGACAGTGAGACCGTTAATGCCGGTATTGATCAGGAGCTTTTGCCAGAGGCGGGCGGCAATGTCATCGACAACCTCAGTGGCCAGGCCGGCAGCCGTCATGGCCGCGGCGGGCTTAGCCAACATGGCGCTGGTTTGAGTTGGGCAGGGATGAAGAAAGCCGAGAGCGGTGGGGCCATCGCCGCCATGACGGACATGGCCTGGTTTAACCAGGGTGGCGCCCTGGGAGGTAACCCCCAGAGCCAGGCCGGCGGCGGAATCCTCGAAAAAATGAAGATGGCCGATGCCGTTTTGGAGACCGATAATGAGGCCTCCTGGTTGTATGCGGCTTGTGGCCAGATGAACCAGATCGCCAACATGTTGGGACTTGACGGCAACAATAACCAGCTCAGCATCATCAAGACAGGCTTGGTTGGCCGTTATGATGACATCGACACCCTGCTGGTGGTCGGCGCTGCTCAGGGTCAGGTGGTTGTTGAGGGCTTCGGCCCTGGCCTGATTGTGGTCAAGGAGGGTGACGCTCTGGCCGCTGGCGGCCAGACGGGCGGCAAAGAGAGAGCCCAGTGCTCCCGGTCCGATGACCACAATATTCATAGTATGTCCCCCAACAAAAACAGGAAGGGCAGGGCTTCACCAAAGCCCTGCCCTTCCTAGACAAACAATGCCTGTCTTGCGACAGCAGAATTATTTGGAGATAACGGCCTTTTCGACCAGGGCGTCATAATAATAGCCCATGCCGAAATCCTTTTTGGCAGCAACCGTGCCTTCGACAACGACGATGCTGTTGACCTCGGCTATCTCGTCAGTGGTGACAACGAGGTCGTGGCTATTTTGCGCGGGGTTGCCGCTGCCGTCTTGGATATGGAGCCAGTTAACCCCCATAATCTTGGGCGAGACCTTGACCACCTTGCCTCTGACCTTGATCTTCTGGCCGTTCAGGGCGTCAGCCTCGGCAAAGACCTGCTCGACGGTGCGACCATTGTCACCCTCGGCCTTGGCAACCTTAACCTCCTGGGCCGAGACAATGGACTTGGTGCTGCCACCGCTGGCCGCTGCCGCCTCCATGGCCGGTGCTGGAGCCGCAGCACCGCTACTGAGGGCCGCCATGAAATTTTCTTCAGCAGAACCGTCTGTGCCTGTTGCCGGTGCGGCTGCCATGCTGCCATGGGGGCTGGTCATGCCGGCGCTCTTCATACCTGAAGAAAAGACAATTTCCGCAAAGGTGCGGTTGAGCGACGGGCTGTGGAAATCCTTCATTACCGGGCCATTGGCCAGGCTGACCTTTTGGCCTTTTTCAACCTGGGTCTGGCCAATGGCCACCCAGATTTTGTCCTGACCATTGTCAAGCTCCATATAGGTATAGCCGCCGCTGTTAAAGGTTTCGACAATGGTGCCGGTCAAGGCATCGTCACTGACAGGCGCAGCCGTCTGTACAGCCTGGGGGGCACTGGTGGTGGTATTTTCCGCCTTCTCAGTGCTGTCGCCTGAGCAGGCGGTAAGGGCCAGACTCAGGGCCAGGGCAGATGCCAGATACATTTTTTTAGCTTCGAGCATAATTCACCTCTGTTGTGAAAAGATTAGACGTTTCAGAATGTTATGTGTTCCGGACTGAGGGTATAGTTCCATGTTTTTTTAAGTTTCGGAAAATGAGGCAAAATCCGTATCTGTTAATCAGGAGTCATAGGAGAAGCTGAAACCGTCTGCCTGGCGGCCCACCTTGACATTGCCGCCTTTCTGCAGTCTGCCGAAGAGGATCTCCTCTGAGAGGGCATCGCCGATCTCCGACATGACCAAGCGGCGCAGGGGGCGGGCGCCGAAATCTGGATCAAAGCCGTGCTTGGCCAGCCAGTTGCGGGCCTCTGGGCTGAGGCTGATGGAGATCTTACGCTCGGCAAGTTGGGCGGACAGCTCAAGGATGAGCTTGTCGACGATTTTACCGACAGTATCAAGGTCAAGCTGGTTAAAGGAGATAATGCCATCAAGACGGTTTCGGAACTCGGGCGAGAAGAGATCCTTAATGGCCTTCTGGTCCTTACCCTTCTTCTGGGTGACAAAGCCCATGGCCTGGCCACTCATCTCCCGGGCCCCGGCGTTGGTGGTCATGATGATGATGACGTTGCGGAAATCCGCCTTGCGTCCAGAGTTATCGGTCAGGGATGAGTGGTCCATAACCTGGAGGAGGATGGAGAAGATATCCGGATGGGCCTTTTCGATCTCATCGAGAAGCAGGACGCTGTAAGGGTGCTTGCGGATGGCATCGGTGAGCAGGCCACCCTGGTCAAAACCGACATAGCCGGGAGGCGCTCCGATGAGGCGGGCCACGGCATGCTTCTCCATGTACTCGGACATGTCAAAACGTTCAAAATGGATGCCCATGGAATGGGCGAGCTGGCGGGCCACCTCGGTCTTGCCGACACCGGTGGGGCCGGCAAAGAGAAAGGAGCCGGTGGGGCGCAGGGGGTCTTTGAGGCCGGCCCGACTGCGTTTTACCGATGTCACCAGGGCATCAATGGCATGGTCCTGGCCAAAGATGAGGAGTTTCAGGGTGCCGTCCAGGCCCTTGAGCTGCTCGGCATCGGAACCGGAGATATTCTTGGCCGGGATGCGGGCCATTTTGGCAATGGCGGCCTCGACGTCACGGACGGTAATGATCCGTTTCTTGCCCTTGCTCTTGCCCCGACGCAACCGAAAGGCAGCGCCGACCTCGTCAAGGACGTCAATGGCCTTATCGGGCAGGAAGCGGTCATTGAGGTAACGGTCGGCAAGCTCTGCTGTCACCTTGAGGGCAGCGTTGGAGTACGTCAGGTCATGGTGCTTCTCGTAGCGGGATTTGAGGCCCTTGAGGATGGCGAAGGTCTCATCCACCGAGGGCTCCTCAACGTCGATCTTCTGGAAACGACGGGCCAGGGCGCGATCCTTCTCCACATAGCTCTTATACTCTTCATAGGTGGTGGAGCCGATACAGCGCAGCTTGCCGTTTTGCAGGGCGGGCTTGAGAAGGTTGGAGGCGTCCATGCTGCCGCCGCTGGTGGCGCCGGCGCCGACAATGGTATGGATCTCGTCAATGATGAGGATGATGTTGGGGTCCTGCTCCACCTCGCCGATCACCGCCTTGAGGCGTTCTTCGAAATCACCGCGATACTTGGTGCCGGCCAACAACGCTCCCATATCGAGAAGGCGCAGTTGTGATTTGGCCAGCAAATCAGGAACCTCGCCCTGGTAAACCTTGAGGGCCAGGCCTTCGGCCAGGGCTGTCTTGCCGACCCCTGGTTCGCCCACCAGCAGCGGGTTGTTTTTCTTGCGGCGGCAAAGGACCTGCATAATGCGCTCAAGTTCGGGTTTTCTGCCGATGAGTGGATCTATGGCCCCTTGGGCGGCCCGCTTGGTGTAATTGGTGGTGTAAGCCTCCAGGGCATTGGTGCTTTTTTGGACGTCTTCGGGGCAGCAGCTCTTGTGGCTGGTCTGAAAGGGGTTTTCCTGGTCGAGGCGGTGGGAGATATAATCGACCACATCCAGGCGTCCAAGGCCCTCGGACTCGAGGTAGTAGACGGCAAAGGAGTCGGGCTCGTTGAAGATGGCGGCCAGGACGTCACCGGAATCCACCTCTTTCTTGCCGCAGCTCTGGACATGGGCGATGGCCCGCTGCAGGACGCGGTTAAAACCGATGGTTTGGATGGGGTCGGAGGGAGATTCCTGATCAAGGACCGGCATGTTGCTGGCAAAGAAGGACTCAAGGTTGAGTTTGAGGCTGTCAACATTGCCGCCGCAGCCGATGACAATCCGGCGAGTCAAGTCGTCATGGAGCAGACCGTAGAGAATATGCTCCACGGTGACATGTTCGTGATGCCTGGTCTTGGCCTCACGAATGGCCATGACCAGGGCTATTTCAACTTTTTGACTTATCATGGTGCCGGCCTACATCTGTTCTAACGAACATTTCAAAGGATAGTCATGCTGGCGGGCCAGATCATGGACCAGGGCGACCTTGGTTTCAGCCATGTCCCTGGTGTAGATGCCGGCAATGCCAATTCCCTTTTGGTGGACATTCAACATGATTTTGGCGGCATCCTCAGCTTGCTTGTGAAAGACGGTTTCCAAAATCATGATAACAAAATCCATGGTGGTGTAATCATCGTTATGGAGCAAAACCTTGAACATGGGAGGCTCTTTGACCTCGTGCCGATGTTCTGTGGCTACCCCGCCTTTTAGGTCATTATCTGCTATTGCCATTGTCGCAAACTACTCCTTAATAGTCAACGCCCACCCTGTCTTTCTGGGGCTGGCACTACTTTTAGACAAGCATGGAAAAGAAAAAGTTCTCTAAAATCAAAGAGTCCCGTATTCCCGATCCCTTTAATTTAAATTCGGCGGCAAGTAGGGCTGCCAAGCCGTTGGTCAGCTCCTGGCGCGAAAAGCCTTCGGCCTGCTGAAAACCCTTGTAGATGACAAAGGGGTGGCCTTTTAAAAATTCATTGTCGCCCAGGGCCTCTTTAAGGGCGGCGAGATAACCTTTCTGGAAGACAGGGTATGCCTGGCCCGGGCGATAGGACGGCGATTTTTTGTCCTGCAGGGCCCGCAGAAAGAGGAGGCGGCGGATCAGGTTGCGCAGGGCCGAAATGAGCACCAGGGGGTGGAGGCCGGCCCGCAGCAGGCGACCCTGCAGGTAGAGGGTGCGGTTGAGGTCGCGGCTGGCAAAGGCGTCGTTAAGCTCAAACAGGGCCTCCTCTCGGGTCTGGCTGGTGACGGCATTGACATCGTCACTGGTCACCACCGGTTCGGTGTCACAGTAGAGGCAGAGTTTTTCGGCCTCGCGCACCGCTGCCACCGGATGGAAGCCCACCCGGTCGAGAATCATCTCCAGGACCCTGGGGCCCGGCTTTTTACCCATCTGGCTGAAGGTCTGGTTGACCAGGTCTCGGATCACCGCGTCTTGGTCCTTGCGGGCCGCGGTGGCGGCACCGGTGTCCACCGCCAGATCGACGATAACGCCGATCTCGTCAATGGTCTTGAAGAGTCTCTTGCGTTTATCAACGGTTTCCGCCACCAGGATGAGGTGGTTTTTTTGCGGAATACCCTTTTCCAGAGTGGCCTGGACCAGGGCGGCATTATCGGTGGCTGCCGGGCTGTCGCCCTCAGAAAGCAGGGAGATGCCCTTGGTCCAGCTCAGGTCCTGGGGCCTGGCAAAGCCAAAGAGCTTTTGCCACTGGCCGCCGCTTAAGGCGCTGAGGTCATCATCGGCCTCTAAGCCGCCGAGGCCGGCAAGTTGAGTCAGGTAGCGGCCCGCCTTCTCCTGGTCATCCTTATTGTGAGCCTTGACGGCCTTGTCCCATATCGACTTGCCAACCGCCTTGGAGTGAAAGAGGCGGGAATCGAGGACCCGGATGACCTGGCGGCCGCCAAAGAGGCTGAAGGTGCGGAGCTCGTTCATGGTTTGGCCGACGTCTTCCTGGTCACCGTCCACGGCCCGCATGTTCTGCTGGCGGTTTTTCTCATCCGGCAGGATCTGGCTGATAATCTCCTGGGCGGCCTGGGCGCAGAGATAGCGCTCGCCAAAGATCAGGTAAACCGGATGCAGGTTGCCCTTGCCGAGCTCGGCAAGCAGGGTGGGAAGGTCGTGACGGTTGTACTTCATGGTGTCGACGGAAAATTATGCTCTATATGATGGAAAAAAGTGATAAATGACATATAAATAAAATTCGCTGTCCCGTAAACAGGCAAAAAAATATCAGGAGTGGTCATTTCATGTTTTTAGGCGCTCATATGTCGGTGGCCGGGGGGTTGCACCTCGCCATTGACCGGATCAGAAAGGTGGAGGGCACGGCCCTGCAGATCTTTTCCCGCAACCAGCGGCAATGGCAGGCCAAACCCATTAGCCCTGAAGAGGCCAGGCTTTTTCGCGAGGCCTGGCAGCAGTGGGGGGACTATCCCATAGCTGTCCACGCCTCCTACCTCATTAATCTGGCGGCCAAGACGGCTGAGGGTCGACACAAATCTAACAAGGCCCTGGCCGCAGAGCTTGGTCGCTGCCAGGATCTGGGCATTGCCCATATTGTCATTCATCCCGGCTCCCATGGCGGCGCCGGGGTTGAGGAGGGCATCGCCCGGGTGGCAGCCAGCCTGGATGAGGCCTTTGCTCTGGCCCCAGAGGCAACGGAGCCCATGATTCTGCTGGAAACCACGGCTGGCCAAGGCACGGCCTTGGGGGCCCGTTTTGAGGAGCTGGCAGCCATCAGGGCGGCCAGTCGCCAGCCCCGGCGGCTCGGGATCTGCCTGGATAGCTGCCATATTTTTGCCGCTGGTTATGATATCCGCAGCAAGCAGGCCTATAGCGAGACCATGGCCGATTTTGATACAATAATCGGCCTTGAACATCTCCATTTTATCCATCTTAACGACTCAAAGAAACCATGGGCCTCGAGGATTGACAGGCACGACCATATCGGCGCCGGTGAGATTGGCCTGGAGGGCTTTCGGCTGCTGATGACCGACAGCCGGCTGGTCCACATCCCCAAGAGCCTGGAGACGCCTAAGGCCGAGGATCTGGCTGAAGACCGGGAGAATCTCCGGATTTTACGGGAACTGGCCGGCGACTAAGGGTGGTTGTGAAAATGAAAGTTTCGTTAGGGAAGAGTGTGGACGTCGCTGGCAATCCTTTGTCAACCAGCCCTGAAGGTGGAGGATTCAGGGCTATCGTCTTACTCAGTGGTGAATTCCCCCAAAGAGAACTGGCGCCATGACAGCCAGGGCCATCATTCATCTCGACATGGACGCCTTCTACGCCTCGGTGGAGGTGCTGGACAACCCGGAGCTCGCCGGTCTGCCGGTCATTGTCGGCGGCAGCTCGGAGCGCGGTGTGGTGTCGGCCGCCTCCTATGAGGCCCGGGCCTTTGGCGTCCATTCGGCCCTGTCGGTCGTCGTGGCGCGCCGCCGCTGTCCGCAGGGGATCTTCCGGCCGGTGCGCATGGCCAGGTATCAGGAGGTCTCCAGGCAGGTGATGGCCATCTTCTCCGATTTCACCCCCCTGGTCGAGCAGATCTCAGTGGATGAGGCCTTCCTCGATGTCAGCGGCTGCAACCGGCTCCTGGGGGATGCCCAGGCCATCGCCACGGCCATCCGCCAGCGGGTGAAGGACGAGATCGGCCTCACTGTCTCGGCCGGTATCGCCGCCTCCAAATTGGTGGCCAAGGTCGCTTCAGATCAGAACAAGCCGGACGGTCTCACCATTGTTGCCCCCGGCGAGGAGAAGGCCTTTCTCGCCCCCCTGGAGATCAAGCGTCTGTGGGGGGTGGGCAAGAAGACCATCCCCAGCCTCCACCTGCTGGGGGTGAAGACCATCGGTGATCTCTGCCGTTTTGACCTGGAGTTTCTGGAAAAGAAGTTCGGCAAGCAGGGCAGGCACATGTATTTCTGCTCCCGCGGCATTGATGTGCGGCAGGTGGAGACCGAGGAAACGGTAAAATCCATCGGCAATGAAGAAACCTTTGAGGATGACCTTGTCGATCTGGAGCGCATCAAAAGGGAGCTCCTCTATCTGACCACCAAGGTGGGCGAGAGGCTGCGGGCCCAGGAGCTTAAGGGTCGTAGCGTCACCTTGAAGATCAAATATCATGATTTCAGCACGGTGAGCCGCTCCGCCACCCTGGCTCGGGCCAGCAATGACTCGCGCCTTCTCTACCAGACGATCCTTTCCTTGCTCCCCAAGACCCAGGCCGGCGTCAAGCCGGTACGCCTGGCCGGCCTGACCGTCGGCAAGTTGACCGATGATGAGGGGCCCAGCCAGCTCGGCCTTTTTTGCCGCGCTGAGGATGACAGCCGTGAACAACTGGTCCAGGCCATGGACACCATTAACCGCCGTTATGGTTCGCTGACCATTAAGCCGGCGCTGTTGGCCGGGGAGGGGGGAGCATCAGGAAAAAAGAGTTAGAGAAAAAATTGATTTTGTTGCCTGCGCAGAAATGTGATCGTTCGGAGTCTCGCAGGCTCGCTTAGCTGGTCAAGATCAAGGGGTAAGGGGAAAATAACCGCAGGCATAGGGGGATATCGGAGTCTCAACTTTGTTTCGCTTACCTCCGAGGATTATTTTCCCAGAGCGCCGCTGAGATTGGGCAACCGAGCCATTTCTGGGCGGCACTACCCCTCTTGCTCCTCAGCACACTGGACACACATGGTACTCTCGGGCATGAGCAGGATACGGCCGCTGGGGATCGGTTCACCGCA
>JBFFIS010000089.1:0-8286 GCA_041556375.1 Desulfurivibrionaceae bacterium
GATATTGTACCGCCTCTTCGCCGGAGGCTGCAGTGTGCACCTGATAGCCCAGGGAGGACAAGATGTTCTCGGCTATCAGGCGCTGCTGTTTCTCGTCATCCACCACCAGGATGCTTTCACCCTTACCCTGATAGTTGGTCAGATTTTCCTCTTGGGCCGGGGTGGTAATTTCCTCATCACAGACCGGGAAGTAGAGTTTTAGGCAGGTTCCTTTCTCCGAGCTGTGGGCTGTAACCACACCACCGTGATCCTGCATAGTGTTCCAGACCACGGCCAGGCCAAGGCCGGTACCGCTTCTGCCCATAATCTTCTTGGTGAAAAACGGTTCAAATATGCGGGCAAGGTCGTCGTCTGCGATGCCGGGCCCGTCATCGCAGACGGCAATGACGCAGTATTCTCCGGGGTTAATGTCATGCTCCAGGGCAAAGAAGTCTTCAACTGTTTCCAGGCTGGTCGTGATGGTTATAGTCCCTTGTTCATCAATAGCCTCGGCGGCGTTATTAATGAGGTTGGTCAGGGCCTTCATGATGTGGACACTAGAACAGCGGATATTCTTCAGGTGGGTGGGGAGATTGGTAACAAGCTCGACATGTGGGTGGCTGCGGCACAGCTCGTTATATTCCGGTGATTGCAGATAGGAAGTGATGAAATCATTGGGGTTGGCGATCTCGGTGGTTTTGGCGACGCCGCGGGCCACGGTGAGGAGGTCTGCCACCACGGCGGCGGCTCGGCTTCCAGATTCTCTTATGATCTCGAGGGGTTGGCGCATACTGCTGTCTGGGGGCAGCTCGGTGAGCAGGAACTCCGGATAGCTGACAATGCCTGAGAGGATGTTGTTGAGGTCATGGGCCACGCCACCTGCCATCAGACCGATTGCCTCCATTTTCTGGGCGCGGTGGAGTTTGTTTTCCATGATCAGTTGATTCTCCTGGGCCTCTTTTAAGGCCTTGAGGTCGACATCAACGCAGTATATTTCAGCCTCCCCACAGAAATCATACGACAGGGTGTGGCTGGAAAAGACATAGGCCGGATCGCCGTTCTTGTCCATAAGGGTTAGTTCAGAGTCTGGAACGGAGATGCCGAGATCAAGCCAGCTGTTAATGGCATTAATGACAAATTCACGCATTTCCGGTGGAATGATGAGATCCTCGAGCTGGCGGCCAAGGGCCTCCTCTTCGGTGTATCCGTAGATAAGCTCACTGCCCTTGTTCCAGAGCACTACCTTGCGGTTTTTGTCATAGCCCTGGACGGCGATTTTCGGCAGATCATGGACCAGAAAGCGAAAGCGCTTTTCACTGGTGCGCAGGGCCTCTTCGGTTTTCTTTCTCTCGGCGATCTCACTCAGCAGGGTTCCCATCACCTTGTTAAAATAAAAATAGACGACAGCCAGGGTCGTCATCAGGAAGAGACCGCTAAAAAGGATCGATTTGAGGAGGTATATTTTTTTGCTATGCAGCGCTTCGGTGATGTCCTGCAAGACGAGAACACCGCCGATCTCCTGCTGTTTAAAGTTTGTGAAAATGGGCCGGCAGTGGAGGATGTAGCTGCGATCGGCGAGGCTCAGTCGTTGGGAGGTGTCGCAGAGTTCTTGGGCGGCAGGGAGTTGGCTGAAAATATCATTGCCGTGGAGAATTACCTGGAAATTATCAAGGAGGCGAAGGTTCTTTTTGTCGAAGAGAGAGGCTGCCTCAAAGGCATCCTTGTTGAAAAAGGCGGTAACGTGAAGGTCCTTGTTCATCTCCAGCAACTCTATGATCTGATGGGCGACAATGCCTAATTCAACGGCGCCAATATAGACGCCCTTGTGAAAGATGGGCTCGGCGACCCGAAAAAAAGGGCCATGGCGGCCTATCTCAAAACCAGAAGTCGGTTCGTGGAATTTGTGAACAGCGGTGATCATTGGCCGAATCTGGGCCAGGTCGTCGCCATGGAAAGTAGGGTTGTGAAGGCGAAGGAAGGTGGTGCCATCAGGGAGATGGAAGTGCATGATCTTAAAAAAAGTATTCTCTTCCTGGAGGGCCTTGTACTTCGGCAGGGTTGCTTCAAGGAGCAACTGCCGGTCGCGAGCCGCAAAGGCCTCAATGATGTAAGGGTTGGTCTGCAGTAGGTTTTTGATGCGGGTCCGGTAGGGGCTAAAAGAGAAGGTCTCCATGGTGGAGATGGTGGAGCGCAGTTCGTCCTCGGCCGCCCTGATCTGATTTTCGAGGATATGGGCGTGCTGATGTGTTCCCTGCCAGACCATGGAGATGGCCAGCAGGGTGATGATGAGGCTGATGATAACAGTGGCTTTATGCTTTTCGTTCATGGACCCTCCGCAGCAACCCAGGGCCGATGGAAAAGGCGATGGGTGAGCAGCAGCTTGCCGGATAGTGGCATATCGTCCAATCAGTATCTAAAAAAGGCTACTGTCTTGTCAAGGCAGGAGTCTGGGCCGTTTGATTCTAAATCTCTATCTCTCTTAACCAGTTATTGAGAGAGGTGATAGCCTGCTGGCTGCGGAAGACGGCCTTGTCTCTTTTGCCGATCCGGGAACGGCGCCGCTTTTTGTTGGCAAGAGGGGGTTGTTCGGGAAGGGTGGCCCGGAAGGCCTTTTTGTCAAAGGGCGGAAAGAGGCTGTAATTAACGTTTGAGGGCTGGAAATGTTTACTGAGCGGCTCGGTGAGATGGCGGATAAGAGCGCCATGGGCCGTGTCGGCCGGTGGGATGAGAGGCGCCAGACCCAGGGCCAGGCGGGCACTGTTACGACCGGCCAGGAGGCCCATGGCCGTTGATTCCACATAGCCCTCAACGCCGCTGATCTGACCGGCCAGGAGGATATGATGATGGTCTTTAAGCTGCAGGGAGGGCAGCAGGACCTTGGGGGCGCAGACAAAGGTGTTGCGGTGGATGGAGCCAAGGCGGATAAACTCGGCCTGCTCCATGCCGGGAATAAGGCGGAAGACTTCCTTTTGGGCCGGGTAGGTTAGTTTGGTTTGAAAACCCACCATATTATAATGACTGCCCTCGCGGTCCTCCATGCGCAGCTGGACCACGGCGTATGGGTCCCTGCCGGTACGAGGGTCGGGAAGACCCACGGGTTTCATGGGGCCGAAACGCAGGGTATCGTCGCCGCGCTCGAGCATGACCTCAATGGGCAGGCAGCCCTCAAAATATTTCTGTTTCTCAAAGCTTTTTAACGGCACCTTGTCGGCGGCGGCCAGGGCCGTGATGAATCGCTGATACTCTTCAGCGCTGAAGGGGCAGTTGAGGTAATCTCCCGGGCCGTCGTCGTAGCGCGAGGCCTGATAGATGATATTACGATTGAGGGAGTCGGCCGTGACAATGGGGGCAATAGCATCGTAGAAGGCCAGATGGTCGGCACCGGTGTGGCGGGCCAGGTCGGCGGCCAGGTCGCTTGCTGTCAGGGGGCCCGAGGCCAAAATGGTGATACCCTCTGTTGGCAGGGTCTTGACCTCCTGGCGGATTATGTCGATATTGGCATGATCGCTGACCGCTTTGGTGATGGCGGCGGCGAATTTTTGGCGGTCTACGGCCAGGGCCTTGCCGGCCGGAACCTTGGTCTCCTCAGCAATCCGCATGAGCAGGGAGTCAAGAAGACGCATCTCCTCTTTAAGCAGGCCCACGGCCGAAGCCTGGTCGTTGGAACGAAAGGAGTTGGAGCACACCAGCTCCCCCAGGTCCGGAGATTCATGGGCTGGGCTAAAGACATCCGGCTTCATGTCGTAGAGGGTGACATGGACGCCCATCTGGGCCGCCTGCCAGGCCGCCTCGCAACCGGCCAGGCCGCCGCCAATTATTGTAATGGATGCATCTGCCATAGGATAACCTTGAGGTCTTGAAAGCACAAAGGCACAGAGGTCACAGAGAAAAAATCTCCGTGTCTTTGTGCCTTTGTGTTGATTAAAGAAAGCTGTGATCTAAGGATCTACTGTCTTTAGATACCAAGCTCTTTCTTGATGCCGTCAACCACCACGTCACTAGAGGTGCCGGTGATGGATTTGAGCAGGCCTTGCTTCTCGTAAAAGCCGGCCACGGGAGCGGTTTTTTCAGTGTAGGTGTCAAGACGATGGGCAATGGCCTCTTCGGTCTCGTCAGCCCGCTGGACAATGGCGCTGCCGCATTTGTCACAGATACCTTCTTTCTTGGAAGGCATGCTTTTGACGTTGTAGATGGCCTGGCAGTCGGAATTTTCACAGGTCCGGCGGGTACAGAGGCGATCAAAGATGACGTCACGGGGCACGTCGATGTCTACCACCATGTCAAGGCTGATGCCCAGTTTGGTGAGCAGCTCGGTCAGGGCCTCGGCTTGGGGAATGGTGCGCGGGAAGCCGTCGAGAAGGAAGCCGCTCTTGCAGTCATCCTCCTGGAGGCGTTGTTCCATGATACCCATAATCAGGCTATCCGGGACCAGGTCGCCACGGTCCATATAACCCTTGGCCTCTTTGCCAAGCTCCGAACCTGCCTGGACAGCGCCGCGCAGGATATCGCCGGTGGAGATCTGAACGGAGCCGTCCAGTTTGGTGAGCATTTTGGCCACAGTGCCTTTGCCGGCGCCGGGTGCGCCAAGAAGAATAAGTTTCATTGAATTCCCTCCGAATTATAATGGCTACCTTGTTTGTTCAAGGCAGCCGAGTGTGAATGGCTGAAGTTGTCTTTCTGGTCTGACCAGAGAAGGCCGAGAATATACCAGAAAAAAAGGAAAGTGGCAAAGAAAGAGTCGTTACCCTGCCAGCGGCCGGATCTCCCAGAAAAAGCACAAAAAAAAGCCGATGCTTGGGAGGAGCATCGGCTTTTTCCACCTTCTTTTGAGGGAAGGTGAGGAGAGAAAAAAATGAAGAAAGGAGTGAATGCATTTTATGCAGTCTTGTAATTACAGACTCGCCTCTGCCAAAAGGGTTCCAACTTTTTGTTTATTTTTTTCTGAATTTTTAAAGACACTATTTGGGAGGCCTTATGAAGATTTTCAGAAAGACCAGCGGCATCTTTTGTCTGCGGCAAGGTGATGGTGAATATGGTGCCCTGACCAACCTTACCGGTAACGCTCATCTCTCAGCATGGTTTTGATGATGGCGGCGACAAAGTTCATGCCCAGGCCCGTGCCTTTCCCGACCTCCTTGGTTGTAGGCAGGCCTTGAAGATTCTCGCCAGGTTATTGACTATCCCTGTCAAGCAGCTGGCGGATTACTCTGGCCAGGTTGTCCATATCCAGGGGTTTTTGGATATATCTGCTGATGCCCATGGCCAGCGCTTTTTCCTTGTAGAGTTTTTCGCTGTAACCGCTGCAAAGGATTATGGGCAGGTCTGGGCGCATTTCTTTTATTTTCTGGCTGAGCTGGAGACCTGTCATGTAGGGCATGGACATGTCGGAAATGACGAGGTCATATTTGTCGCGATGTTTTTCAAAATCTTGCATCGCCTGGACACCGTTTGTGAAAATTTCGGTGTCATAGCCGTATGTCCTGAGAACTTCCGAGGCCAGGTGGGCAATGATCTCTTCATCGTCAATGATCATAATCCGTTCACTGCCGCCGCGCACAGGTTCTTCATCTGTCTGGGGCGGGTAGGCCACCGGCTCCTCTTCGACCATGGGTAGATAGATACGGAAAGTCGTGCCGTGGCCAGGTTCGCTGTCAACATGGATATGGCCATGGTGACCGGTGACGATGCCATGGACAACAGCCAGGCCGAGGCCGGTCCCCTTGTCAACCTCTTTGGTGGTGAAATAGGGGTCGAAAATTTTCTCCTTCGTGTCTTTGTCCATGCCGCAGCCGGTATCACTGACCTCAAGACAGATATACCTGCCGGGTGTGACCTCGAGTTCGGCGACAAGGCTCTTTTCAATAATGACCTCTTCCTGTAGGGAGACGCTTAGAATGCCACCTGTCTCCAGCATGGCGTGGTAGGCATTGGTGGCCAGGTTCATGGCAATCTGATGGATTTGGGTGGGGTCGGCCAGGATATTGCCGTCGCTGGTGATCCTTTGTTTGAGCTCTATGGTCCTGGGGAATGATGAGCGAACAAGTTGCAGTGCCTCTTTGACAATAGGGGATATTTCAATCGGTTTTTTGTCATCCTCTGACTGGCGGCTGAAGGTGAGAATCTGGGTGACAAGGTCCTTTGCTCGTGCCGTTGCCGTCATGACCTGCTGCAGGTCATGAGTAATGGTGTCGTTATCACCTGCTTTCTGTAAGGCCAATTTGTTGTACCCTGAAATTGCCGTCAGGATGTTGTTGAAGTCATGGGCGATGCCACCTGCCAAGGTGCCGATGGCTTGCATCTTTTGGGCCTGCCGTAATTGGCTTTCAAGATCCTTTTTTTGAGTAATATCTTTGGCAATATGGACAATGTTGGTGAATGCACCCTTTTCGTCGGGCACCGGCGATGTGGTTATTAGAAATTTTTTATGCAGATTTTGGTGTTCAACTTCAGCAGAACCTGTCTGACATTTGTCAAGAGTGTCAAGGCCGGGACAGCCCTCACAGGCGCTTGACCTGTTACTGAAAACCTCATAGCAGAATTTACCGGTCAAGGAGCCGGGTTCGGCATTGAGCATTGCATAGGCAGCCTTGTTAGCCTTGAGAATCTGCAACCGGCTATTCATGATGGTGACGATATCGCCAATGGCATCGAAGGTTCTCTCCCAGCTCGATCTGGAACCCTCAAGCTTGTCGATTAGTTTGCCAAAACTGAGGTAGAGGACGGCCAGCGCGATGAGCAATAAAAGAGCGGCAAAGCTCAGCGATCGATAGACAAAGGTTTTTTTTGCCGCCAGGGCCTGGGAGATATCCTGCAGCACCATAAAGCCGCCAATGGGCGCGCCTTGAAAATCACGAAAAACTGGATAGGTATGAACGAGATAGGGATTGCCGTTGATAGTTAGACGCTGGTTGTCCCGGGAAAGGTCAAGGTCGGCAGGCAGTTGTTTGTAAAGCGGGTCATTGTGGGTGTTTAAGGTGTAGATGCCAAAGTCGAGGTGTTCGTATTTCAGGGGCTTCGTCACCTTTTGCCACCGGTCGGCTATGAAAAAAGTGGTGAGCGGGTCAGGGATCTCTTTCTGCAGGGATTCGAGGATACTATGGACCTTGATCCCCAGTTCAACAGCGCCGGCATAGGCGCCTTGATGGAAAACGGGCTGGATAATGCGGTAAAATGTGCCGTAAATGCCGATTTCGTAACAGGCCAGAGGCGTTCTTTTTTGATGGACATTTTGCACCGCAGGTCGGACCTCGCGGAGATCGTCACCATATTTCTCCGGCTTGTGCATGCGGAGAAAGGAGCTGCCGTCCGGTCGATGAAAATGCATGACATGCAACTGTTTGTTTTCACTTTTTAAGGCCTCGTAGAGGGGGCGGCTGAGTTTGTAGAGGGTGTCGCGGTCCTGATCAAGAAAGGCCTTGGGAATTCCTTCGTGGGTGGCGAGAAGATTTGCAAGTCGTTGTTCGTAGGGGGTGAACGAGTAAAGAGTGATGTCTTTAACCGTTGAGTCGATTGATTTTTCCTTTTTTGTAATAACCTCCTCGATTGTCCGGCTGTGCAGGGTGACGCCTTCATAGAAAAAGGCGGCCGCAAGAGTAAGAACAACGACGGAAACCACGGCGATTGCTTGGTACTTCTCTCTTTTGGGTAAAAAAGTATAGAGATCCATAAGTTATATCAAGGTGCCAAATGTGTCGTGTAACCTGTCGTCGTGCCTTCCTTCTGCTGATCTTCGGATCGTCTTTGAACAGTCCAACCCATGTTATTATAGTCAATAATTAATTGTTTAGCTTGTCAACCCGGCCTTCTCGAGCGGCTATTGTTCCCTTCTGCCCCAAAGCCCTGGCTCCCTGTTTCGGCGGGGTAGTGGCCAGCCTCTGCTTTCGCTTCATCCTCACCCCACTCATGAACAGCAAGCGCTCCCTGTCCTGTGCCTGTGAAAAAGGCCGGTAGTAAGGCGCAGGATCTGATGCTTCTCGTTTACAGGTGATGATGTCAATAAAAGCGGTGAGAGTGGGGAGGTCGCTTTATTTGTCCCCATTTGAAAAGAGGTCAGGGTACAGTTTTTTTGCACAGTTGGGACAGATGCTATGACTGAATTCGACCTCTGAGTGGTCGCGAATATAGCCTTCGATTTGATTCCAATAGCCCTCATCATCCCGTATTTTTTTGCATGAGGCGCAGATGGGCAAAAAACCACTCAAGGTTTTAACCTTAGATAAAGCCTCGGCAAGCGCGATATTTTTGTTGGCGAGTTCAGTTGTGCGGGCGGCAACCATTTCTTCGAGACGGTTTTTGTGTTTCTCGAGC
>JBFFIS010000090.1:0-8258 GCA_041556375.1 Desulfurivibrionaceae bacterium
AAGGTCATTATGTAAACGACCAGCATTACAAATGGGTAGACAAAGCCGTTGGTGACTCACCAGCGGCTTTTTTTATGTTGAGCCCTGCCTCGCCTAAAGATTGAGAACTTGACATTTGAATAATATTTGTTTAAAAAGGCTGATTATCTGTCGGGGTAGTTTATCCTGCAGGTGAAAAGAGGTGTGCGACATATCCTCTCCGGATGTCATGATTGGGCGGACATAGCTCAGTTGGTAGAGTACAAGCTTCCCAAGCTTGGTGTCGCGGGTTCGACCCCCGTTGTCCGCTCCAGCCTCTCGCCGCATCTTTACGGCGCTTCTTTTGTCAGGTGGCAAGGGATCAATTCTGGAAGTTGTACCGTAAAGTGGGCTCTGCCCGCTTTTTTTATTGTATTTAAAGAGTGAACGAGGCGGCACCCTCTTTTAAACGTGGCCGCCTTTGTTTGTAAGGTGTGGATATGGCCCAGAGCATGCTCGTGGATAGGCTTCGTGAAATCATCGAGCCCATAACCACTGACCATGGCCTAGAGCTCGTTGATGTCCAATACCACCAGGAACAGCATGGCTGGGTATTGCGGATTACCATTTACAAGGAAGAGGGCGTCTCAATTGATGATTGCGCCCGGGTGAGCCGTGAGACTGCTCATGTCCTTGATGTCGAGGATGTTATTCCATATAAGTACCATCTGGAAGTATCCTCCCCAGGGTTGGATAGGCCTCTGACCACAGCTCGGGATTTTGCAAGAAATCTTGGCAAAAAAATAAAGATAACGCTTGCCGGTGAACATGCTTTTAGCGGTGAGGGTATTATCGACAAAGTTGACGGTGATGAAATCTCCTTAAAGATTGATGATGATCTACTGACCTTTGCCAGTGGCCAGGTCAAAAAGGCCAAACTGGTAATCGAATTTTAAGGACATACCGAGTAGTTTTACTAAATATCTTCACTCCTCCTGGAGAAACCTGATGATTACAGAGCTTAAAAGAATAATAGACCAAATCAGCCGCGATAAGGGCTTTGATCGCGCCATCCTTGTTGAGGCCCTTGAGGCAGCAGTTCTGTCGGCGGCCCATAAGAAATTTGGTCAGCGCCGCGATCTTGATGTCCGTTTTAATGAGGAGTTGGGAGAGGTCGAACTCTTTCAGTTCCGGACCGTTGTTGACACGGTCGAGGATGAACAGACCGAGGTTTCATATACTGAGGCTGTTGCCCTTGATCCCGATGTTGAGATGGGTGATGAGCTTGGGTCAAAGATGGATGATGTTGGTGACCTTGGCCGTATCGCCGCCCAGTCCGCTAAGCAGGTTATTATCCAGAAAATGCGCGATGCCGAACGCGATGTCATCTATGACATGTATCGGGATCGGGAAGGCGAAGTGGTTAACGGTATTGTCCAGCGTTTTGAGCGTGGCAATATGATTGTCAACCTCGGCCGTACCGATGCCCTGTTGCCCAAGAGCGAAATGATGCCGCGCAGATCCTATCGTCAAGGCGATCGGGTCAGGGCCATGCTTCTTGAGGTTCGTGAGTCTGCCCGTGATCATCAGCTCATTCTTACCAGGACGAGCGACCAGTTTCTTGTCAAGCTCTTTACTATTGAGGTTCCTGAGATC
Organism: Desulfurivibrionaceae bacterium; assembly: GCA_041556375.1. Taxonomy (GTDB): domain Bacteria; phylum Desulfobacterota; class Desulfobulbia; order Desulfobulbales; family SURF-16; genus BM506. The sequence goes on from JBFFIS010000090.1 coordinate 1,615, forward strand.
CAAGAGGGCATTGTCAAGATTATCGATGCGGTTCGTGAGCCCGGTATGCGGGCCAAGATCGGTGTAGTCTCCTCAGAGTCCGATGTTGATCCTGTTGGCGCCTGTGTCGGCATGAAGGGTTCCAGGGTTCAGAATGTCGTTCAGGAGTTACAGGGTGAAAAAATTGATATCGTGCCCTGGAGTCCAGATCCTGCCAAGTATGTGTCAAATGCCCTGTCGCCGGCCCAGGTCTCCATGGTTTCCGTTGATGAGGACAAGAAGTCGCTCATGGTCATTGTTCCCGATGATCAGCTCTCCCTGGCCATTGGCCGTGGCGGTCAGAATGTTCGCCTGGCCTCCATGCTCTTGGGCTGGAAAATAGATGTCAAGAGCGAGTCTCGCTATGCAAAAATGGCAGAGGTCGGTTTTAAGACCTTGATGATGGTCCCGGGTATGAATGACAAAAACGCCGAGATTCTTTTCGATAACGGTATTGGTCATATCCAGGAACTCATCAGTGCAGAGCCGGAAACGGTTGCCGAGTTGCTGAAATGTGATGTTGATCACGCCCAGGAAATTATAGCGGCGGCAAGTGGTGTTGATTTCTCTGGTTTTGAAATGTCTGCTGCTGAAGGTGACGACTATGCCGAGCCGCAAGATGAAGAAGGCGGGGCTGACGACACCGTTGGTGCTGAAGGCGTTGGAGAAGAAATTGCAGCCGACGACACTAACGTCGAGCCCGAAGCCCCACTAGAAAATGAGCAAGATGAGGCCGTAGCAGCTAGCGACGAAGGCAATGACGATTCGGAAGTCAGCGCCTAGGGTGAAGTTCCCAGACGGCCCTATCCGGACCTGTGTTATTTGCCGGTGTAAGACGTCAAAAAATAAGCTGGTGAGATTTTCACAGGCTATGAGCGGCGCAAGCAAAAGCCAAGGCCGCGGAGCCTATGTCTGTGCAGAACATGATTCTGTACAGCTTGATAAGAATAAAAAAAAATTAGCCAAGGCATTACGCTGTGATGTCGAGGCCTTGCATTTTAATTTGAATGGCAAGATCAGGAGCTGAGTAATGAGAAAAATCAGAGTTTACGAGTTGGCAAAAGAAGCTGGCATGGACAGCAAGGATTTTACCGCCAAACTCATTGAAATGGGCTATAGCGTCAAGGCCTATAATTCGACTCTTGATGAAGAGACTGCCGTCGACATCCGTATAAAGCTCGGCTTGGTAAAGGTCGATGTCGAAGAGACCCGCATCCAGAAGAAGGGTAAAACGACTATTATCAGAAGGCGGGCCAAGGTTGTCGATGAGCCGGTTGTTGAGGAAGAGCCCGAGGAAGAAGAGGCCGTCGCAGCCGAAGAGGTTCCTGTAGAGATAGAGCAGGTTGTTGAGGCCCCTGTGGTAAAAGGCGAAGAGGTGGAAGTACCTGAGGAGCCGGTCGTCGCTGAGGCCGAGGCAACAGTCGAAGCCCCCCTCGAAGAAGCGCCTGAGGTTGTTGAGACAGCGGCAGAGCCCGAGGCTGAAGTCGAGCCGGAAACTGCAGAAACAGTGGCCCCGCTTGAAGCCGAGGTTGAAAAGCCGGCGCCAGCGAAGAAGGAAGCGGCCAAGCCCAAGAATACCGGCTATGCCAAGATTGTCGGCCAGGCTGTTCTACCCATCCAGACCGAGGCTCCTAGCCGTCGTCCCAAGAAGCCAGTGGACAGGTCGAGACCCAAGCCTGCTGCCGGTCAAGCACCGCAGGCTGGGCAAGCCGCTGCTGCTGATCAGGGCAAGAAGGGTAAGAAGGGCAAGCGGATCGTAAAGTTTACCCCTGAACCGGCCCGTGGCCGTAAGGGTGCTGCTCGCGGTAAGGGTCAAGGTGTCGTTGATGCCTCTGAACTCGCCGCCTATGGCGGTCGGATGTCCTCTAAGGTCAGGGTTGGACGTGGTCCCCGCGGCTCCAAGAGAGGCCGGCAGAGAGAGGTCGAGTCCTCGACGATTGAGATGAAGGCCAGTAAGAGAAAAATTTCCATGCTTGAGGCCATCACTGTTGGTGATTTGGCCCATAAGATGGGAGTCAAGGCCGGCGAAATGATCGGTCAGCTCATGGGCCTTGGGGTCATGGCCACGGTTAATCAGACGGTAGACTTTGACACTGCCAGTCTGGTGGCCTCCGAGTTTGGTTATGAAGTCGAGAAGAAGATGACAGAAGAGCAGTCCATCCTTGACCTCCAGGAGGAGCAGGAGGGTGGTGAGGAGATTTCCCGCCCACCAGTGGTCACGGTTATGGGTCATGTTGATCATGGTAAGACCTCCATCCTCGATGCCATCAGAAAGACCGATGTCGCCGCCGGAGAAGCAGGCGGTATTACCCAGCATATCGGTGCCCATTATGTCCGCTCACCCCAGGGTGATCTCGTCTTCCTCGATACCCCTGGTCATGCCGCCTTTACTGAAATGCGTTCTCGTGGCGCCCAGATTACCGATGTTGTTATCCTGGTTGTTGCTGCGGATGACGGTGTCATGGATCAGACCCGTGAGGCTATTAACCATGCCAAGGCTGCTGGGGTTCCTATCCTGGTAGCAGTTAATAAGATTGATAAGGAAAATGCCGACGCCATGCGCGTCATGAGCGAGCTTGCTGAGTTTGATTTGGTTCCTGAGGATTGGGGTGGTGAAACGATCTTCTGTAAGACCTCGGCCAAGAGCGGTGAGGGTATCGAGGAACTGGTAGAAAACATTCTCCTCCAGACCGAAGTTCTTGAACTCAAGGCCGACCCTAAGCGCAAGGCAGCCGGTCATGTTGTTGAGGCCCAGCTCCATAAGGGCCGCGGTGCCCTGGCCACCATTCTCGTTCAGCAGGGTACTCTGCGCACGGGTGATATTTTTGTTGCCGGTGATTTTAGCGGCAAGGTTCGGTCCATGCATGATGATAAGGGCCGGGCCATCACTGAAGCTGGGCCATCAACCCCTGTCGAGGTTCAGGGCCTTTCCGGCGTACCTATGGCCGGCGATGAGTTTGTCGTGGTATCTGATGAAAAAATGGCCAAAAACGTTGCTCAGCAGCGCCAGATGAGAAAGCGTGAGACTGAGCTTGCTGCAGGGACCAAGATTTCCCTGGATAATCTCTTTGAGAAACTGCAGGAAGGCGAGATGAAGGAAATTCGCATTCTGCTGCGTTCCGATGTCCAGGGTACCCTTGAGGCCTTTGGTAAGTCGGTTGAGAAGCTGGCCACCGAAGAGATCAAGGTCAAGATTCTCCATGCCGGTACCGGTACCATCACCATGAGTGATGTCCTGCTGGCAGCGGCCTCCGACGCCCTGATTATCGGTTTTAATGTCCGGCCCTCGTCAAAGGTTGCCGAACTTGCCAAGGCCGAATCCGTCGATCTGCGCACCTATGACGTCATCTATCATGCCCTGGAAGATATCGAGGCTGCCATGGTTGGCATGCTTGAGCCCACCTACGAGGAAGAGGTCATCGGTGCTGCTGAGATTCGCGAGATCTTCTCCGTGCCTAAGATCGGCAATATTGCCGGTTGTATGGTCACCGAAGGAAGGGTTGAGCGCAACGCCGGTGTCCGTCTCGTCCGCGATGGCGTCGTAGTATACACCGGCAAGATCTCCTCCCTGCGCCGGGTCAAGGATGACGTCAAAGAGGTTCAGAACGGCTATGAATGTGGTATCGGCCTTGAGAACTTTAACGATATCAAAACTGGTGACATGATCGAGGCCTATATTATGAATGAGGTGGCGCGTACCTTGTAAGTTGTTGCCCCTCTTATATGGTTTACCGAAGACAAAGCGCATGGAGAAAAACTCTTCATGCGCTTTGTCTTCTTTTGCCTTGATCAATAAAACTACCAAAAAAGTATTAGAAGATGGCCAAAAGAAATAAATCCCGTTATAGCCTGCCGCAAGAACTGGCCCGCAGCCCGAAAAGGCGACCGGCCCGGGTTGCCGATATGATTCGCAATGAGGTTGCCACCCTGCTTCTCTTTGGAGTCAAGGATCCCCGCGTTCAAAATGTCACCCTGGTCAGGGCCCGGGTCACAGACGATCTGCGCACCGCCCGTATCTATTTTTCCTGCCCAACCGATCAGGCGGCTGAAGCCAAGGCTGGTTTGACCTCGGCCCGCGGCTTTATCCGCAGCCATCTGGCCAAGGAAATGAAAATGCGCTATGTTCCAGACCTTATCTTCGAGTATGATACCAATCAGGATGAGTGTGACCGCTTAAATTCCATTTTTGAGGAGATTAAAAAAGAGAATGACCCAGCCTCCTGAGGAGATCCTCCAGCTCCTGAAAAAAGCGCGGCGGGTGCTTATTGCCACCCATGTCTTCCCTGATGGTGATGCCCTAGGCTCCCAGCTTGCCCTGGGCTTTGCCCTTGAGGCGGCCGGCAAGGAGGTTTATTTTTACAGCGAAGAGGCTGTTACCTATATTCTCGACTTTCTGCCTGGTTCTGATCGCCTCATTACTGAGTTGCCCAACGACGACAGCTTCGACTGCGCTGTTTCCGTGGATTGTGGTGATAAGAGGCGTCTTGGCGCCGGAGCTGATCAGCTTCTGCGGCACAAGCCATTTATTGCCATTGACCATCATGCCGGCCATCAGATCTTTGCCGATCTGTCCTGGGTGGATGACACGCGCTCCTCAACCGGCGAGATGATCTACGATCTCCTCCGCCTCCTTGATTGCCAGATCAGTCAGGAGACAGCATACTGTCTCTATACGGCCATCCTTACTGATACCGGGTCCTTCAAGTATGAGTCCACCACCGCCCATACCCTGCGGGTGGCTGCCGACCTCCTTGAGTATGGCGTTAAACCGGCAGAGATTTGCGGCCATATCTTTGATAATTACACCAAGAACCGTCTCCAGCTCCTCCAGTCCGTCTTGGGGTCGCTCTCCCTGTACGCCGAGGACAGAGTCGCCTTTATCAGTGTGACCCAGGAGCTGCTCACCACCACCGGCACAATTCCCGCCGATACCGAGCTTTTTATCAATTTTCCCAGGTCCCTGAAGACGGTGAAGGTCGCCGTTTTTCTCAAGGAAACAGCGGGGAATCTGGTCGGTGTTTCTATGCGCGCCAAGGGCGATGTTGATGTCGCTGAGGTGGCCCGCAGTTTTGGTGGCGGCGGTCATCGCAATGCTGCCGGTTTCAAGGTCGCCGACATCTCTCTTCCCCAGCTTAAAGAGCAGTTGCTTGCCAAGTTGCTTCCCCTCGTTTGAGTAACCACATGAGTGATCAAGCCCAGACAGCTGGGGTGGTGCTGGTTGATAAGCCGGTGGGCCCCACCTCCTTTCGTATGGTTCAACAGGTCCGGCGGGCCATGGGGATAAAAAAGGTCGGTCATGCCGGCACCTTGGATCCCTTTGCTTCGGGCCTCCTGGTTATTTGTGTCAGCCGACCAGCTACCCGCATCATCTCGCAGTTGATGGAAGGGGAGAAGGAGTATCTGGGCGTCCTGCGCCTGGGGCTCGAGACCGATACCCAGGACAGTGAGGGCGAAATTGTCGAGCGCCATCCAGTGCCTGAGCTTGACCGGGCCAAGATTGAGGCATGTCTTGAGCAGTTCCGGGGGCCGCAACTGCAGCAGCCCCCCCAGTACTCGGCCTTAAAGCACAAGGGGAAACCTCTCTATTATTATGCCCGGAAAGGGATAGCCGTCGAGAAGGAACCCCGCCAAATTACTATTTTCTCGCTTGAATTTGTTGAATATAGCGAAGAGTGTTTGCATATCCGTGTTGTATGTAGTAAAGGAACCTACGTTAGAACTCTTGCCACTGATATTGGCAGGGCCCTTGGCTGTGGCGCCTATCTCCAGGAGTTGAGGCGTACCAGGTCTGGCCCCTTTCATGTCAAGGATGCCATTGATGGTAGTCTCTTGGCCGACAGTGATGCGGCCCGCCAACTGCTTGTTGATAAGATGCTCTCTGTGGATGAGGCCTTGGCGGCTTTGCCTAATGAGGAAGAGAACTAGCCCAGTACATAAAAAATATGGATGCCGATCTGTGGTAAGGCGGCATTTTTAAAGTAGTGTCTACCAATTAATCTAAGCAAGCTGCGGGATGATGGCATAATCACCTGACGGCCTGGTTTTTGGTTGGGAAGTATTTCTCTTCCTGTGCCCCTGCCATGTCGTGTGATTTCCATCTCTTTAGGCGGCATAAGGGAGGTCGTGATGACCCTGGAAGCAGATCAGAAACAAGAAATTATTGCAAAATTTGGTAAAACCCCCACCGATAGCGGTTCTCCAGCCGTGCAGGTTGCCCTGCTCACTGCTCGTATTACCTATCTCACCGACCATTTTAAGACCCATAAGAAGGACCATCATTCCCGTCGCGGCCTGCTGAAGCTCGTTGGTCAGCGCCGTCGCCTTCTTAAATATATCATGAAGAAGGATATTACCCAGTATCGTGACCTGATTGCCGAACTTGGCATTAGGAAGTAAGTTGTTTTCTGGGCCGGCCCCAACAGGGCCGGCCCAGTTTTTTTCAAGTATTGAGCTAGAACTAGAATGAGGGCAGGGCAGTGAATACCAAAGGTATAGACCTTCGGGGCACCTGCGATACTCCTTAAGGACCATTTCTGGCTGATACTTATCTAAGGCTGTAGAGATTAGATCAAGGTGTTGCCACGCTCAACGGAGATCACCAAGACCACGAAGCTGTTCGAGCTCGC
>JBFFIS010000091.1:0-8253 GCA_041556375.1 Desulfurivibrionaceae bacterium
CAGGGCCTCTTCATCGATAATGATAGGTGTATTGCTGCCGATGATTTCGGCGTCGTAATAGGTGAGCCAGGCCATGGTGTACTTGAAGTTTTGTGAAAAGGTGCGTACCACCGATTTCAGGTCGTCCACGCTGAGCTCATAGATGGGCAGCCATTGACACATGATGCCGCCGGGCTTGAGATGGTCGGCAGCCAGCTTGAAATACTCGGTTGTATAGAGATAACCTGAGCCCTGGGTCCAGGGGTGGATGGGGTCGGCGGTAATGATGTCGTACTTCTTGTCGGTGGTCAGCAGAAAATTGCGCCCGTCATTGAAAACGATCTTCAGTTTGGGGTTGTCGAGCACCTGGTTGTTGTATTCACCAAAGGTGCGGGCCGCATCAACGACGTGCGGTTCAATCTCGGCAAGGGTGAGGCTGTCAAGCTCTGGGTGGATGGACGTTGAACCCAGGGTCATGCCGGTGCCGAGGCCGACTACCAGAACATCTTTGGGGCTTTTATGGAGCAGCATGGGCAAATGGCCCAGGGTGAGCTGGCATTGTCGGTCTTTGAGGGAAGTGGAGGCCACCACCTTACCATTAACCAACACGGCCTGCGGTCCGCCCTTTGGCTTGATAACGCTGATCGTCGAGTTAATCCCCTCATGATAAAAGAGCACATCGGTATTTTCGATGGCGTCTCTTCTTCTCTCCGGGCTATTAAAGGTTTCCGGCTGGTTGTTACGGAAGATGGCAAAGAATTTTACATCCCACAGCCGCAGGGAATGCGGGGCCAGGACCACACCTGCCAAAGTGGCAAGTGTGGTGGCGGTCATAACCAGGTGCAGGCTGCGTTTACGGCTGAGGCTGGCCATGAGCAGCAGACCGATACCTATATTGATCACAGTGAGCAGCTCGAGAGAGCGTTCTATCCCCAGCATATAAATAAGGAAAAAACCGCTCACTGCCGAACCGAGGATGGCGCCGACGGTATTGTATGCCATGACCTCTCCCACAGCCTTGCCCACTTGTCTTTGCCGCAGTAGGTTCAATTTGCCAGCAAGGGGAAAGGCGAGGCCCATGAGAAAGGCGGGCACAAACATATAGGCAAAGGCCAACGACAGGTTGGCCCATTGGCGGGCTAGAAAATCATCGGCTCCCAAGCTAAAGAGAAGGTCACGCAGGACAAGTGAGGTGATGGGCAACTCACGGATAAAAAATGTGACGACCAGGGCCACAAGGCCGATGCTAATTTGAATGAGGCAGAAGGCGAAGAACAGCCCTGCCGGTTTGTGCAGCGCCTCTCCGGGGATTTTTTTTAAAAGAGCATAGGATTCACTGCCGAGAGCGATGCCGGTCAGAAAGGCGATGAGCATGATGGTAAAGCCGTAGACACTGGTGCCGATGGTCAGGGTGAGAATTCTGGTCCATAACACCTCATAGCCCAAGGCGCAAAAGCCGCTGGCGCCAATGCCCCAGAGAATAAGAGGCAGGGGCGGCAGTATGGAGGTATCAGCCGAGACAACTGCAGCGCTTTGCTCGCTGCCCGTTGAGGCGACCTCTTTTTCACCAGGGGTATGGAGGCATGATATTTTCTCGGCCAGTACCAAGCTGAGGAGGCCGATGAGGACATTTAGAAGGATCGCCACTGTAAAAGCGACAGTCACTGAGTAGAAGCGCAGCAGGACAAAACCTGCCATGGCAGCGCCGAGGACGGCACCAAGGGTGTTAAGGCCATAGAGGAGGGATAGTTTTTTATCCAGCTCAGCGCCTCGTCGGGCGACAAAGCGGCTCAGTACAGGCAGGGTGCCGCCCATCAGCGTTGTCGGAATGATGAGGGCAAAAAAGGCGAAAAAGACCCTGATAACAGTGAGGTAGAGGGGGGAAGCCTCGCCGCCCTGGGCCAGGAGGATGTAGGCGGCGGGGTACATCTTGAGCAGCAGCATGAAAAGGCCGGCAGAAAGGGCAATGCCAAGCTCGAGAATACCATAGAGACGAAGGGGGTTGCTGACGGCATCGACGCGGCGGCCGATCAGATAGCTACCCAAGGCCAACCCCCCCATGAAAACCGATAGCACCGTGGTCACCGCCAGGTGAGTGCCACCGAAAATCAGACTGAGGGAACGCACCCAGACGACTTGGTAGATCAAGGCAGAGGAACCGGACAGAAAAAACATCAGGTAAACGAGGCCTAGAAAAATGAGTCTCATGCACTTTCCCCCTTAAAGGTTTGGCGGCACTAACGGATTATTATTCTGCCGTGCTGGTTGTAGATATGAAGAGTAACGCCGTCTTTCCTCTGGCGTCTTCTCAACGCTGTGTCAGCGTTTTGTTTGTTCTATCTGAAAATTTGCACCCTGTTGTTGTTTCTGTCAGCGACAAAGGCAAGACCGTTGCCGTTAAGGCAGACGCCCACCGGGTATTCAAAAAGCCCTTCATTTTTGCCTTTACCGGCCTTTTGGCCGCGAAAGGTGCCATCCAGGCCGAGAAGAACAATTTTGCCGCCATTTTGGTCGGTAACATAGAGATTACCGCCATTATCCGTAGTGATATAGGTGGGAAAACTCATGCGCTCCTTCAGGCTCTTGGAAAGAGGGGTGAACTTCTGGTCATCCGGGCCTGCAGAGTGGATTCGGGAATGGACACTCTCAACAAGATAGATCGTGCCACTGCTGGCCACCACAAAGTCGGCAAAGGAACCGGACTCCTTAGGCAACTCAAGTTGGCGGAGAAACTCCCCTGCTGCACTGAGCACCAGCAGGCGGTTGCCCTGGATATCAAGGACGTAGACCTTGTCGTTGCGGTCTATCCTGAAGCTTCTCGGTACCAGGTTGTCAGCATCCGGCACGCCTTTCATCTCGAAATTCCCGAGGAACTGACCATCAGCGCCGATGCGGACCAGGCGCCGGTGTTTGCCGCTCAGGGTCCAAATTTCACCTTTGGAGGTGAGTTGGACTCGGATGGGGCTCTGCATTTGCGAAAAATGCACCTGTGAGACGTACTTCACCTCGTTGGCCTCGAGTCGATAGTGGACGAGGCGATTATTGCCCGTGTCGGCAATGTAAATGCCGTCAGCAGTGCAGGCCACGTCCTCGGGGTGGAGAAGGCCTTTGCCGTCGATATCGCTATAAATAGAGACCACCGGCTGGAACATCAGCGCCTGTTCGCAGACTGCCGGTTGGGTCGAACAAAGGACGAGTAGCAAAATAAAAATATGTATCATGACTGGACGCATGCGCTTACCTCCTGAATGCACTGTGGCAGGTTGTGCACATCTCTTTCTGCGACGGAGCATGCATTATTTTTCCATAGGGTGTGCCATGGGAGCGATGGCAGCTCAGACAGTTTACGGTCAGATTCGGGTTGCGTTGATCCTGGTAGTCGTCGCCTATGGGATGGGTGGAATGCTTCTGCCAATCATGGCAACTGGCGCATACCTCATTAACCGAGGGGTCATTAAGGAGAAGCACCTGGTCTGCCGCATGGGGGGAATGGCAGGATGTACACATGCCCTCTGTAACGGGAGAATGTTTGTTCTCAACTGTTTGCAGCCATTGCACGGTGTCGCCATGGCACTGGGCGCAGACCTCGGTCACCGGCTTTTTAAGCAAGGCATCCTCTGCCGAGGCGTGGGCGGTATGGCAGTTCAGGCAGCCCACGCCGTCAAGCATCGGCCAGTGGACCCGGTCCTTGTTCAGGTTTTCATTGATCATATTGCTATGGCAGCCCAGGCAGAGTTTATGGCCCTCCGCCTTAGTTTTGAAGGGCTCGGCTTCAGTGGCCCCGTCGTGGCAGCGCTTACACATCTTCTTGCCAAAGGGTACATGCACCTTGTCGTAGAGCAGCCCCTTTTTGTTTGAGCCGTGTGGGTCATGGCAGGAGGTGCAACGGGCGCCTGCCATTTGAAAGCCGCCATGTTGTTTTTGAAAGACCAGCTTGGTGCTGTCATGGCATTCCAGGCAGATACCAGGAACATTGTCTTTAAGCAGGGTGAGGCCGCCTGCCGAGGCATGAGGGTCATGACAGCTGACACAGCCCTTTTCCACCGGCATATGCTTGTATTTTGCTGCGCTAACCTTGCTACCCAGCTCCTTGTGGCACTCAAAGCACAAGGTCTTCCCTGTGCTGTGGAGGTTGAACTTGTAGTTGGCCGCATGGGGATCATGACACTTGATGCAGGTACCTTCTCTGGCCACCTTGTGGCTGCTGATGGCGTTCTTCGGGAAGATCTTGGTGTGGCAGCTCAGACATATCTCTGCAGAATCGGCATCGAGATACTTGCCATGCCTGGAGGCATGGGGATTATGGCAGCCTGTGCAATCCCAGTTTTTCAGCGGCGTGTGAATGAAGGGTTTTTGCAGCATTTCTTCAAAGCTGTCATGACAGTTCAGACAGTTCTTGCCCTTGGCCCCTTCTTTGAGGTTGTACTTGTTGTCGGCGCCATAGGCGCCAGACAACAAGCCAAAAAAGAGGAGAAAGGCCAGGAAGGGGATGATGAAATCAGATCGTAGGCGCATGATTCGTCCTTGTTATTTATTCTTGACGATATGACATCCCTCGCAGTCTCTCTCTGCGAAGGGAGGATGAACGTTTTCCTTAAAAAACTTCGGATCCTTGGAGGCGTGCGGATTATGACAGGCTACGCAGTTGATCACAGCCGCCTCAATGTTGGCGTGCGCTCCGGCAAAGCCTTCATCCATTAAATCATGGCATTCTCCGCAGAGGCCGGGCACCGCCATATTGAGCAGGGTCTTGGCCGCTGAGGAGTGGGGTAGGTGACAGCTCGCACAATCACTCCTTGCCGGTGAATGGACCTGCTCACTGTCCATCTTGGCCTGCAGGTCCTTATGGCAGGCCAGACAGAGGTCAGGGCTTTCCGCCTTGAGCAGGGTGGCAAGCTTGGCCTGGTGTGGATTATGACAGGAGGTGCACTGGTCGGAAATCACCGGTGCATGTTTGCTCTTGTCTTGTTGCACGGTCTCCATCAGTTCATCATGACACTGGGCGCAGAGGCTGCTTTGCTTGTCACTGGTCATGCCGGTGAAATTGCTGCCATGGGGATTATGGCAGGTCAGGCATTCGCCATCGCTGAAGGGCACGTGGGCGCTATCCTCGCCCATCTCTTTGGCCAGAGCGCCATGGCACTGGATGCAGAGCTTGGCCCCGTTTTTCCTGAGCAGTTTTTCTTTGTTGCCGCCATGGGGATTATGACAGGCCTGGCATTGACCGTTGCTCACCGGGCTGTGGGTGTGGCTTTTGCTGAATTCCTGGCGTTTTTCCATGTGGCAGGTGTAACAAACCGTATCCATCCTTTCGTTGAACATCTTGGGAAAGTTGGAGCCGTGGGGGTTATGACAGGTTGCACATTTCTCTTCCAGAAAAGGGTAATGCTCAACCTTGGCCTTTTCTGCTTCTTTGGTTTTCGTGTGGCACTGAAAACAGAGATCGCGTTCCGTGGCCAGGAGAAGTTTCTCGTGCTTTGCCGCATGGGGGGCATGACAGTCAAGGCACCCCCTTTCGTCATTCATGGGGGCATGGCCGACACTGACATGCTCCTCCTTGTCAACATGGCACTGGAAGCAGACCTTGTTGCCGGCCTCACTGAGCAGGACCTTGTTTTCCGAGGTGTGCGGATTATGGCAGGAGAGGCAGGCCCCGGCCTGGAAGGGTTCATGCTCCACTGGGCTGCCCTCTTTCATGGAGTCGGTGTCATGGCATTGGCTGCACAACTCAGCCGCGTCCATGGTTACCGCAAAGGGCTGCTCCGAGTCGGCATCGCCATGGCAGGAGTCACATTCACCGCCTGCCACCGGATTGTGGACACTGGCCTTCAGGAGTTTGCCCAGGCTGGAGGAGTGCGGATTATGACAGCCAACGCAGGTTTGACCCTCCACAGGATAATTGCCATGGGCCTTTTTGAAGGTTGAATCATCAGCATCATGACAGGAGAGGCAAAGCGGCATTTCCCTTTGCAGCAGGAGATTTTTTTCTTTGGAGCCGTGGGCCGAATGGCACACCTGGCAGCCCTCAGTTTTGAGGGGCTCATGGACAAAGTCCTTTTCAAATAGCTCCTGGGCATGGCACTGGTAGCACAGTTCTTCTGCCTCCTTGGCCAGCAGATTTTTGGCCTCGCTGGCGTGCGGGTTGTGGCAGGTTGCACAGCTGCCGCGCTTTAAAACGGTGTGCACATAATCCTTGTCCATGCCGATCTGCTCTTTACTGTGGCATTCATAACACACCTGGTTTCCCTGCTTTTTCAGGATAAGCTTCGGCACCACCCCATGCTTGAGATGGCAATCTTCGCATTTTTCCTTTTTGACCACCGGGTGGACATTTTTCATGGAGAGATATGTGTCGGCAAACTTGGTATGGCAATCCAGGCAAGACTTTTTGGCAAAGCCCATCCTGCCGATTGCTGCGGCCGGTTTCCCATCGAAGATGAGTCCTGCACAGCAGAGAACCAAGAACAGGGAGACAACCACTATTTTTCCGTTCGCATGTACCATTCGCATCGTTAACCCCAAGGCTCCAATTGTGGATGGTGAATCGCTTATTGCACAGCACTCATGTCCATAAGCTGATCGACATAGGTTTGTACCGGGTAATATTCACGCAGCTTATCCGTCATTTCGTCAAAGGCCTGCTGAAGTTTGACCTTGAACACCTTCTCCTTTATATCTCCGTGGACCTCGGCAAGCTCCTGGGGTACCGGCGCGATAACATCATCGACGAGAATGCTGTAGAAATAACCATTGTCATCGGCATAGGTTCTGGAGTCGCCCTTGCGGGTATTGGTGAGTTGTTTTTGGAGATTGTCAGGCAGGGTGGTCAGCATCAATAAACTGCCGTCAAAGTGCAAAAGGCCTTCCTTTTTGGCATCAATTTGCCCTTCGGCATTGGTGGCAAGCCAGCTGAAATCTGTACCGCTTCGCATTTTGACCAGGGCCTTTTCGGCATTTTCTTTTTCGCTGAAGACCAGACTTTTGAGACGAACCATGGGTGGGCTCGAGAAATCCTGGAGATGCGCTTGGTAATATTCCTCAATGTCCTTCTCTCCCATCTGCAGGTTGGGAATGATGACCTTGGTCATCACGGCGCCAAAGAGCATGGAGTCGCGGAAGTCAGAGACGATATTTTTAAAAGCCTTGTCCTTGTCGATCTCCTGGGCCAGGGCCTCCTTGGCAATGACCCGGTCGCTGAGGATCTTGTCGAGCACGCCTTCCTTCTCTTTGTTGAGTTTGCCGGTGCCGATCAGCTTTTCAATGCCGTGGAAAAACTTTTTCTTAATGTCCGTGGCCAGCTCGCCGACAGTGACCGGTTCTTCTCCTGCAATCGATGCCACAACCCGCTTGTCGTCCAGGAGAGCATCAATACCCGGGTCCGTTGCCTCAAGATCAAGAGTTTTCAAGAAATCTTCATCAATAACGGCATGTTTTTTCTGGAGCTCTATGATGTAGAGTCCCTGAGCTCTCGACTTCTCGATTTTAACAAGGCGTTCTTCGATCTTCTTTTTGACGGCAGGATCGTCGGGATAGGTGATATCATTAAGTTTGATGAGGACGAAGCCGTCCTGGATAGGGATTATGGGGCTGAGGCTATCCTTTTTCAGGTCGGCCAGGGCCGCGGCAATCTGAGGCAGCATTTCTTTTTGGCTATGCGTCTGTATCTCCATGGTACCCTCGGCGCTGCCGTCAGCCAGGGCCTTGGCAGCCACCTTGTCATAATCGCTACCCGCTTCGATATCGGCGACGATTTTTTTGGCATCCTCTTCGGTGCGAATCTTCAACGATTGCAGAACATACTGTTTGACCTCATCTTTATAGAGGCGATCAACCTCCTCAGCATCGGCGATGATATCCATAGTCGCTTTGTCGAGGAGGAATCTGCGCATGGATTGGGTGGTGAATGCTGCCACCTGGTCCTGAATATCGCTAAGCTCGCCCAGGCCGATATTTTCGGCCTCAAGCAGGATTAAACGGATATCAACCAGACGCTTCAAAGGAGCTTGGTAATCGATTTTTCCTGTCTTTTGGGTTGCCGAGTTCCCTCCGTGGCCATGCATGGAAGAAAGGACCTTGTTGAACTCCTCCAGGTAAATGGGGTCGCCGTTGAGGGTGGCAATGACCTCCTTGCCGTTTATCATCGGCAATCCACTGCTTGTTTTAGCAGCTAGGGCATTGCCGCTGCCCAACATCACCAGTATTCCGATCAACGCTATCAGTTTCTTCATAGGACTCTTCTCCGGAATTTTTACACTGTTAATGGTTACATGGTTA
>JBFFIS010000092.1:0-8146 GCA_041556375.1 Desulfurivibrionaceae bacterium
CCTCAATACCTTCGGTGGTTATCGGTTTTCTCATTGCCCTGGTGCTGGCCCCCTTTATCGAGGCCCAGATCGTCCCCCTGTTGTTGTCCTTTATCTTTCTGCCCGGCGGCTTTCTGCTCTTTGTCCTCTGCTGGCAGTTTGGCCAGCGCTTTACCGTTATTAAGGAGATGCGCCACGGCTATGAATTTATTCTGGTCCTGCCGGTGATGGTGCTCAGCGTCTACCTCGCCTATGTCTTAGGGCCCCTGGTGGAGACGGTCCTCTTTGATGGTAATTTCAGCCAGTTTCTCTTCCAGAACACCGGCAGCCGCTATGACCAGAGGAACTGTATCATCATTGCCTTTGGCCTCGGTTTTACCGTTATCCCCATCATCTTTTCCATTGCCGAGGATTCGCTGTCCAATGTACCGCCCAGCCTGACTGCCGCCTCTATGGCCCTGGGCGCCAGCCGCTGGCAGACAGTATGGCGGGTTATCCTGCCCTCGGCCAGCCCGGGTATTTTTGCCGGCGCCATGATCGGTCTCGGCCGCGCTGTCGGTGAAACCATGATTGTCCTCATGGCCACCGGTAACACGCCCATTATGGATTTATCGATTTTTAACGGTATGCGTACCCTGTCGGCCAATATCGCCGTGGAAATTCCTGAGGCGCCGGTGGACGGCACCCTCTACAGGGTTCTCTTTCTCTGTGCAGTGCTGCTCTTTGCCATGACCTTTCTGGTTAATACCGGCGCCGAGCTTATCCGGGAAAGACTGCGTAAAAAATATTCTCAGTATTGATCTCTACCAGGCCTTATTGCGTGAAAAAGACACTTAAAAATAAATTCTGGCAGGAAGGCGAGCCCTTTGTTTGGGCCTCCGGAGCGGCGCTCACCCTCATCCTTATTCTGACTTTCTATCTGCTCTTTATCATTTTTCGAAATGGTATTGCCGTCTATTGGCCGGCCTCCCAGGTTCTCTTTGAGATGACCGACGGCACCACCTATTTAGGTGAAGTGGTCAAGGATGATGAGCAGGAGACCTCCCTGCGCCACCAGGTGAAGATCGGCAACCGTGATCTCTACTCCCTTGACTTTACCTGGCTTGATGCCGCCCAGGTCAGCAAGAGGAGTGAGCCTGTTGACGCCGTTGTCCTTGAGCGCCATGAGTATGGAAATTTTCATGGTTTTCTCAGCTCCCTCCACCTGCCCACCCTGATCGTGGCCGAAGGCCCGCTTTGGCAACGTTTTCAGGCGGCCCTTGCCGCTCTGGGCCCCGACTATGCCACCCTCAAAAAGACCCAGAAAGAGATCAGTTCCCTCAACCACCGCCTTGAGGTCATTGATAAAAAAATTGCCAAGCGTACGCACGGCGGCGACGACACCTCCCCTGAGCTCCTGGCCCTGCAGAAAAACAAGGCTGACCTCTATCAGCAGTTTGATCTGCTCGTTGCCGACCTTGACCTTTTACAGAACAGCCTGCACAAAAATAACGCCGTCTTTAAAGATGCCAGCGGCCGTGAGCAGGTCATCCCCCTGACCTCCATTGTCCGGGCCTACCAGCCCAATGCCATGTCGGTTTTCGCCAAGACCGGCCTCTACTTCACCAAGGTCTGGGAGCTCTTTTTTGATGAGCCCCGCGAGTCCAACACCGAGGGCGGCCTTTTTCCAGCCATCTTCGGTACCATTATGCTCATCTTTATCATGAGTATATTTTCTTTCCCCCTTGGCGTCCTGGCCGGTATTTACCTGCGCGAATATGCCAAGGAGGGCCTGCTTGTCCGTCTGGTGCGTATTGCCGTCAATAATCTCGCCGGTATTCCTTCCATTGTCTATGGTATCTTTGGTCTGGCCTTTTTCGTCTACGGCATTGGTTCATCCATTGATCAGGTCTTTTTTGCCGAGCATCTGCCCGCCCCCACCTTCGGCACCGGCGGTATTCTCTGGGCCAGCCTCACCCTCGGCCTGCTCACCGTACCCGTGGTTATTGTTGCCACCGAGGAGGCCCTGGGCGCCATCCCCGGCGGTCTGCGCGAGTCATCCTTTGCCCTTGGTGCCACCAAGTTTCAGACCCTGACCCGTATCCTCCTGCCCATGTCGTCACCCGGCATCATGACCGGCTTTATCCTCGCCATGGCCCGGGCCGCCGGCGAGGTCGCGCCGCTGATGATCACCGGTGTGGTCAAGCTTGCTCCCTCCCTCCCCCTGGATGGCAATTACCCCTTTTTCCATCTCGACCGGAAATTTATGCACCTTGGCTTTCACATCTACGATATCGGCTTTCAGTCGCCCAATGTCGAGGCTGCCAAGCCCATGGTCTTTGTCACCACCCTGTTGCTCCTTGGTATTGTCGTGGCCATGACCAGCTCAGCCATTGTCCTGCGCAATAAGATGAAAAAGAAATTTGCCGTCACCCATTGATTAAGGCTTTTACACTATGAACACTCCAGAACAGGCCATTATCGCCATAGATGATCCCATAGTCGAGGTCAAGGACCTTTGCCTCTACTATGGCCAGTCCCAGGCCCTCTTTGATTTGAACTTCGATATTCCCCGCAACCAGGTGACCGCCCTTATCGGCCCGTCCGGCTGCGGTAAATCGACCTTTATTCGCTGCATTATCCGGATGAATGACCTCATCGACGGTCTCAGTACCACCGGCGCCATCGCCCTTGATGGCCGCGACATTTTTGACCGCTCGGTGGATGTTATTGACCTGCGGCGGCGGGTGGGTATGGTTTTCCAGAAGTCCAACCCCTTTCCCAAGTCGATCTATGAGAATGTCATATTCGGCATGCGCATCGGCGGTGTGAATGAAAAACCGATTCTCGACGAGACTGTGGAAAAGTCTTTGCGCCGGGCCGCGCTCTGGGATGAGGTCAAGGATCGTCTCCATGACTCGGCCATGGGCCTCTCCGGTGGCCAGATGCAGCGCCTCTGTATTGCCCGGGCCATTGCCGTGTCGCCGGAGATCATCCTGATGGATGAGCCCTGCTCGGCCCTGGACCCTAAGTCCACCGCCCATATTGAGGACCTTATTCGCGACCTCAATGGTGAATATACCATTATCATCGTTACCCATAATATGCAGCAGGCCTCGCGAATTTCCGACTATACCGCCTTTTTGTACGAGGGTGAGCTTATCGAATTCGGTGATACCAAAAAGGTGTTTACCGTCCCTGTGAAAAAGGCTACTGAAGATTATATAACCGGCCGTTTCGGCTAATGAGGTGAGTTGTGACCAGTGATATACATTCATCCATCGATACCCTCAAGCAGCATCTCATCTACCTGGGGACTGTTGTTGAGGAGGGCATCAAGAACAGTATCAAGGCCTTTCATAGCTTGGACCCTGTCCTTGCCGCTGAAATTCAGGCTGCTGATTCCAAGGTCAATGCCCTGGAGGTCAATGTTGAAGAGGATTGCTTGAAAATTCTCGCCCTTCACCAGCCCGTGGCCAGTGATCTGCGCTTCGTGGTTACCGCCCTGAAGATGAATCGCGAGCTTGAGCGTATAGGTGATTTGGCCTGTAAGGTTGCCGACAAGGTCATCCTTATTGATGCGGCCAAGAGGCATGCAAAGAACGCCCAGACCATTGTCGTTCCCGCTGATTTTGAGCCGATTTTCAGCACCACCCTGGACATGTTCAGCAAGTGCCTGGATGCCTTTGTTAACGAGGATTCCGATTTGGCCTACCGCGTCTGTCTGCTCGATGATGAGGTGGATACCGCCAAAAGCAATATTCGTAAGCAGCTTGATGAAATTGTCGGCCGCGACCCTCGCCAGCAGGTTTATCTGCCCATGATGCTTGCCGTTGCCCGCGGTATGGAGCGCATAGCCGACCATACCACCAATACGGCTGAGGATATCATTTACATGCTCCAGGGCCGTATTGTCCGCCACGAAGCCGCTATTTAACCAATATTCTGCTGAGTACCATCGAATCGTGGAGCCCGTTCGTCAAGCACACCGGCTCTCTGGATAAACCCGGCCAACAGGATCAGGCAACGTTGCAGCTGGTGGCCCCCTGCCGGCCGGGGCGCCGCTCCTGCCTTTTTGCAAGTCGCCACCGCGCCGCTTGCCCCTGCCCTATTAATTTTTGCGACACCTAGATACGTTATGGTTCAACACTTTTCAATCCTGGTTATTGAGGACGAGGAAGACATCCAGCAGCTGGTGACCTACAACCTTGTCAAGGCCGGTTTCCAGGTGTTTTGCGCTGATGACGGCGAAAGCGGCCTGCAGTCCTTTACAGCCAACAATCCCGACCTCATCGTTCTTGATCTCATGCTGCCGGGCATTGACGGCCTCGCTGTCTGCCAGGAGCTGCGTTCATCCCACGGCAGCACGACCCCGGTGTTGATGTTGACTGCCAAGGGCGAAGAGGAGGATATCGTTGCCGGCCTTGCCGCTGGCGCCGATGATTATCTGCCCAAGCCCTTCAGCCCCAAGGTCCTGCTGGCCCGGATCAACGCCCTTCTGCGCCGCAGCCAGCTTTCCTCCTCCGCTGACGATGAGGGCGGTGATGAAATTACCTTTGCCGGCCACCAGCTCACCATTGTCCCCCATAGTTATGTCGTTTTTGTTGGCAGTGATAATATCCACCTCACCCACTCTGAGTTTCAGATTCTTTTGCTCCTGGCCCAAAAGCCGGGATGGGTCTACAGTCGCCAACAAATAATCAATGATATTAGGGGGTTTGACTACAGCCTCACCGAGCGCGCCATAGACGTGTTGATCTCCGGTCTCCGCAAGAAATTGGGTACGGCCGCTGCTGCCATCGAAACAGTGCGCGGCGTCGGCTATCGTTTTTCTGACCAGGGTTGATAAAAGCGTGGTTTACGCATCTTCTCCCATTTGGTAGAGTTACCTTCTTCTCCAGCCACACCGGCACCGCGCCTTCTTGTCGTAACGAGGAGCTCTCTGTCCGCTGTCGCTGTCACCTACAAAATTAAATTCGCCCTTAATTTCCTATGAATACGAAGATATATGTCCTCCATTTCCCCAAGGAGACCGGAGACAAACCCATTATCTGTGAACTGGTTAAGAAGTTTGATATTGAATTTAATATCCTCAAGGCCACCATCCTTCCTGGTAACGATGGTCTCATGGTCCTTGAGCTCACCGGTCATAAGAAGAACGTCAAGAACTCCTTAGAGTTTCTTCAGAACTATGGCGTCAAGATTGAGCCGATATCGACGATCATCCGCCGCGATGACGAGCTTTGTATTCAGTGCGGCGCTTGTACCGGTATCTGCCCCACCAGCGCCCTTTTTACCGAAAAGCCGAGCATGGCCGTGCTCTTTGCCCCGGATAAGTGTACTGGTTGTGGCCTCTGCGTCCCTGTCTGTCCGGTGCGGGCCATGGAAGTTGCCTTGAATCAGGATATCGTCGCTGAAGGTCTGAGCTAGCGGCGTACTGCCCAGGCTGGGCCCGGCCTTTCCCTCGCCACCTTACGCCAGCTTTGTATCATCATGGCCGTAGGCCGGTGCGCAGCAACAGAGGACAACCAGGTCGTCGTTACCGGTGTTTTCCAGGCTGTGCACCTGGCCAGGCAGAATGGCTACGCTGATGCCCCTTTCGACGTCGATGATTTCCTGGTCCCGGCTCATTCGCCCTTTCCCCGCCAGGACCACATAGATCTCCTCACTCACCTGGTGGTAATGGGCCTTGGTTCTGGCACCAGGTTTGACTCTTGCCTCTGCCACGCTTACTTTTTCATTGCCATGGCTTTTGGGGTGGATCATTTCTCTGATCTCAGAGCCATCTTTGGTGATATATTCTTTTATGCTATCATAGCTACTCAACCCATTTTTCATTACTACTCCTCACTCTAAGTGTTATGCCTCGATCATTTGCCATCAACCAGGAACGCCTCGCCCATTATTTCACCACCCTCTGCGAAATTGACAGCCCAGGCAAGGGCGAGGCCCAGCTTGCCGCCTATCTCCATGATTTTTTCACCGTTTTTCCAGGCGTTAAGATTGTCGTTGATGACTCGGCCGCAGTTACCGGCTCTGATACCGGTAATCTTCTGGTCTCCTTCGCCGCCACAGCTGCCGATAAAGAACCGCTGTTTTTTAACTGTCACATGGATGTCATCAGCCCCTGTCTGGGGGTAAAGGTCTATCGCCATAATAATATATTCACCTCCCTGGGGGACACGGTGCTCGGCGGCGACGACAAGGCCGGAATCGCCATTCTCATGGAAATGACCGAGGTGATTTTTGAAAACAAATTACCCCATGGCCCCTTAGAGTTTCTCTTCACCACCGGTGAAGAGATCGGTCTTCTCGGCGCCAAGGCCTTTGATACCAACCTTCTTCAGGCCAAGATGGGTTTTGCCCTTGATTCAACCGGTGTCGACAATGTCATTGTCGGTGCCCCTGCCGCTGTCTATGTACAGGCGGAAATTTATGGTAAGGCCGCCCATGCCGGTCTTAATCCTGATGACGGCATCAGTGCTATTACGCGGGCTGCATCTGTTCTTGCCAAGCTGCCCAGCGGCAGGCTCGACGACCACTCCACTGCCAATATTGGCCTGATCTCAGGCGGTACGGCCACCAATATTGTCCCAGATTTCGTCCAACTACAAGGAGAAATCCGCAGTCATTCGGCTGGCCACCTTGAACAGCACATCATAAACTTTTCTGCGGTCTTTAGCGCCAACCTTCCCAGTTTGCCCCACACCACCACCGCGCCCTTTCACCTCGATTTTCCTGAGCAATATCCCGCTATGGCGCTGTCTGCCGACGATCCTTTGCTTGCCATTACAAGGTCTGCGGCCGAATCCCTGAACCGGCCCATCAACTATGTTGTCGCTGGTGGCGGCAGTGATGCTAATATTTTTAATGCCCGTGGCCTCAGTACTGCCATTCTTGGGATCGGCATGGAAAACGTTCATTCCACCGACGAACTCATCTCCCTCGACAACATGATTCGCACCCTCGAGCTTGTTGTCGCTGTCTCAACCTCCTGATTTTCCCTCGAAAATGGTGATTGTTCCACGTGGAACAATCTGTTTGCCCCTCAAAAAAACGCTGACAGCCGGTGAAATAGGTTGTTATTCGCCCAAAATAACGTATTCTGCCCTAAAGGTTGTTCGCGGACAACTTTTCCCTCAATGCTTTTAATTCTTCCCGGCTGGATTGTTGGCTGTCGGGGATGCAGGCCCTCTGGTCTGCGCATATATTGTCTAAGTACACAGTCTGCATATAGTTAGGTGTTGGCGCCGAAGGCGTATAGATTCACATAAAAGACAGAGGCAGGTATGACAGAGAAGAGGAGAGAGGGGGCAAAAATTATCACCATGGCCAACCAGAAGGGTGGGGTTGGCAAGACAACTTCGGCGGTTAACCTGGCTACGGCCGTGGCCAGCCTGGGGAAAAAGACGCTTCTCGTCGATTCGGACCCCCAGGGCAATGCCTCCAGCGGTGTCGGTCTTGCTGTTACCCAGAAGACCAAGCATCTCTATCATTGCTACATGGATCCCGAAAAGACGCGGGGTGCCATTCGCCCTTCCGCCGCTATCCCTAATCTCTGGGTGTTGCCCACGGGGATAGATCTCATTGGTGTTGAGGTGGAGTTGATGAACGAGAAGAAGCGGGAAAAGTTTCTGGATCGCATTCTTTCTCAGGTCGTCGAAGACTACGATTATATCTTTATTGACTGCCCGCCCTCCTTGGGGCTGCTGACCCTGAACGCCCTCAGTGCTGCTGATGCGGTGATTATTCCCATGCAGTGCGAGTATTTCGCCCTGGAGGGTCTCAGTCAGTTGGTGCGGACAATCAAGCTTGTTAAAAACTCGTATAATCCAAAATTGGTAATAGAGGGCTTGCTGCTCACCATGTACGACCGGCGTAACAAGTTGACATACCAGGTCGCCAAAGAGGTGAAAAAGCATTTCGGGGATAAGGTCTATCATACCGTAATCCCGCGTAATGTTCGCCTGAGCGAATGTCCGAGCCATGGCAAGTCCGTTATTGAATATGATAAAAGTTCTGCTGGTGCCTTGAGCTATATGAATCTTGGTAAAGAATTTCTCAAAAAACAGCAGGCAGTAGAAATGGGGAGGGGTGCATGATGATGAGTGGCGATCGCCTGGGACGAGGACTGGGCGCCTTACTGGCAGATGATGACGATAAGTTGGCTGCCGAGGGGGAGTATATC
>JBFFIS010000093.1:0-8127 GCA_041556375.1 Desulfurivibrionaceae bacterium
CCAGATGCGATGGGGCGGATCAATAAGCAGAAATTTCAACGTGGTATTCTTTGCCATTTTTCTCGTCTTTTAAAGCGATTAATACAAATAGATCTGGTTAACCAGCCACGGATTGCGTGGCGACAAATCATTGTTCAGCTAGCACCGCCTGGGCGCAGAGGCGGCCAGAGGTCATGACAGCGGCAATGCCGCCGCCGGGCATGGTCCAGTGCCCGGCCAGAAAGAGGCCCTTCAAGGGGGTCTTATTCCCCGGGCGATGGATACCGGCCTGCTCCGGCGTCTGGGCCCAGCCATAGGCGGCGCCAGCAGAATTTGCCGTCATATGCTGGAGATGCTCCGGGGCCAGCTCAAAGAGGAAACGAAGAGAACCGGCCAGGGCCGGAAAACGCCGGGCCACCTCTTCTTCCAAATTTTGCCGCAGCCGCCGGCGTTCAACAGCAGAGGGCGATATCCCCACCGGTAAAGGCACACTCAAGCACAGGGAATGAAAGCCCTCAGGCGCCGAGCCCTGATCCACCAAGGAGGGGATAAGGAGGTAATATACCCCGACATTTTCCTTTCCGACAACCCTTTGCTTTTCCGGCCAGACCTCGATATTGGCAGGGAGATCACCGACAGCATCGCTGGGCACCTGATAATAACTAATGAAATAAGAGCCGCTCTTCTCCAGTCCGTCACGCTTCCTGAGATATTTCTCCGGCAAAGCAGGCAATGCCTTGAGTAAGTCGCTGGCGTCACAGGCCAGCACCACCTGCCTGCAGGCTATTTTCTGACCGCGACAGACAACCCCTGTCAGACGACCCTGTTCGCAGACCAGGGAGGTCACCCGGCTCTGGCCTCGGACCTCACCGCCCTGGGCTATGATGGCCGAACGCAGGAGGTCAGCCAGACGGCTGACGCCGCCCTCAACCATCCAGGCGCCGCCGGCAAAGCTCATCTCCGTGCAGGCAAAGGCCACCAGGGACAAGCGATGCAAGGGCAGCATGCAATAGCCGGCCCGGGCTGCCAGGCGTACCTGCAAGGCCTCGGGGATGGCAAGTTCATTAAAGAAGTCCTGGACGGTGGCCCTGCTGTACCGGGCCAGCTGCGGAAAGCGGCGACCGAACTGAAAGGCTATTGCCTTGGCCGGCATCTGGGCAATGGCCTCAAGTTCATCAAAGAGGGCTTGCCAGACAGCAAAACAGCGATCGATCTCAGCTCCCTGATCAGGAAAACTTTTTTTCAGCTCCTGTTGCTGGGCATGGAGAAAACCGTGCTGAGTATAGGTTTCACCATCCGGCAGATAATATTGGCGGGCCGGTTCGCAGGCCAGAAAACGTACCTGATCACTGATGCCCAGTTCCGCCAGGATTGAGTGAACCACGCCGCCCTTACCGCAGCCGCCCAGGGCCTGGGTGGCAATATCAAAACGATGGCCGTGGCTGCTATAGCTGGCAGCATAACCGCCCAGGCGCTGATTTTTTTCCAGCACCAAGACCTTGCGGCCGCTGTTAGCAAGGAGAGCAGCGGTACTGAGCCCGGCCAAGCCGCCGCCGATGACAATAATATCTGCCATCATCTGCCACCGAGCCGCTCAACCAGGGTTGCAGCCTGCACCCCTCCCCTGCTCGCCGACAGAGTCATAATATGGGAAGCATCCTGACTGGTGAGCAAGCCGGCCGCCAAGGCCAAGCCGCCACCAAGACCTGAATCGCCCAGTTGCGAGCGGATGCCAGTGCCAAGAGCTGATACCCCAGCCAGTTCACCTAAAGCAACCTCGTTGACAACACCATTTTCCGGGCCAAAGACCTGGAGCGCGGCGGCATCAAGACCAGCCGTACAGACCTCAACGAGTTCACTGAACCTGCTCATGTCGGCACTAAAGGTCATAGGGTCGCAGTTGACATCTTGACTGGTTGCACAACGCTGGACAACGCCAAACCCTGGGATGGCACGATTTCTGGCCACCTCGTCGGCCTCGAGAACCATGGCTACTGCCCCTTCACCAAGATAATAACCGGGCCGGTCCAGAAAGCCCAAGGCGCCATGAATGGCGATAATGGAAGCGCTGATCTCATCGGCAGCAGCGACAATCACCCGCTGACTCCGGCCGGACTCAATAAGCTGGCAGGCCCAATGCAGGGAGGCCTCCCAAGAGACCTCATCCTCGACAAAAACCCAGACCGGTCCCCGCACCCCGAGATGCTGGGCAACCAGGGCAGCCGGAGCATTGGTCACCGACAGCATAAAGTCCTGGGGCGAGGCCGCTGTCGCCCCCTGGCTGAGGAGCTGGCTGTAGAAATTATGGACATTGCTCGAGCAGCCAAAGGCCGAACCATAGGCAAGGTGGGCATCACTCAGTTCAGTGGCATCCAGGCCCGCCTGGGCCAAGGCCTCGTTGACTGCCACGGTGAGAAAGGAGCCCAGGCGATTAAGACGCCGGCGCCGCCGCGGTTCAATATTTTGCCGTACCGCCGCCATGTCAACAATGCCGCCCTCATAGGCCTGCCACTGGTCGCCAAAATCGGCCAAGGAACTGAGGCCAGTCAAAGCCTTTTCCCGGGCAGCACCAAAGGCCTGGCAGCCAACACCCAGGGGCGAGACAATGCCGATACCTGTAATAACGGCCCGCGCCCCAGGTTTTTTTGGGTTCACCCGGGACTGACCACAACCTTGCCGTAAGACCAGGGAAATATTGGAGCCGCCAAAGGCAAAGGAGTTGGACAGGGCCGTAGTGATCGCCGCCGGCTGGCTGGTCAGGGCGGTGAAGTTGAGATCTAGCTCCGGGTCCTGCTCATGGAGATGGGCTGTAGGCGGGGCCTGCTGCTTCTCAATGGCCAGGATGGTGGCAATGGCCTCCAGCAGGCTGGCAGCGCCAAGGGTATGGCCGAACATCGACTTGGTTGATGACAGGGGTATATCTTTACTCCTTCCTCCCAAGGCGATCTTAATGCCATGAACCTCGGCCGCATCGTTCTTGGGGGTACCGGTACCATGACAGTTGATGTAATCGATATCCCCGGCCTTAACGCCACCATCGGCCATGGCCGCAGCCAGGGTAAAACGGATGGCCTCTCCTTCAGGGTCGGGGGCGGTAAAGTGGTAGAGATCGGTACTCAGTCCATAACCGGAGAAACAAGGCGTCCCACTGGCAGCCAGATCAGGGCGGCAGAGCACCAAGGCGCAGCCCGCCTCGCCGAGAACAAGGCCCTGCCTGTCCTTGGCAAAGGGCCGGCAGGCATCAGGGGCCACCGAACGCAGGGCATTAAAGCCACCATGAGTGACCTCGCAGAGGGCCTCGGAGGCCGCCACCAGCACATAGTCAACCTCAGGCCGTTCCCGGAGGATCTCCAGGGCCACGGCCAGGGCAAGGCCGCTGGAGGAACAGACCGTGGCCGTGGTGGTCCGCGGCCCGCTGATCTGAAACTCCTTGGCAATATTGGTGGCCAGGGCCGACAGACAAAAGGAGGTCAGAAGCGGCCGGGGTTGACAGGACTCACCCAAGTGACGATGGCGAAAGAAGGCCTCAAGGCCGAGGATGGCACCACCAGCAGTGGCACAGACCAGGGCAGTCCTGCTGCCGTCAGCCACCCGCCCCTCAGCATCAAGAAGTCCAGCCTGGCCTAAGGCCTGCTGAGCAGCAACAAGACCGATGATATCGGTGCGCCCCAGCAGCTCGGCATCAAGCCGGCGGGGATGATAATCAGGTAAAACGAGCTCCGCCCCAACATGGGTCCGATGGCCGCTGGTGTCAAAGAGGCGAATCTCCTTGAACTGCGACTCCCCGGCAAAGAGGGCCGAGGCCAAGGCCTCTACCCCGATACCAGCAGGGGTAATGGCCCCCATGCCTATTATGGCTGCTTCTCTGGCTTGTCCTTGGCTCATGGCTGGTTCAGTTTATGGACACGCACCCCTCTGGGCAGGGTATAGTTGCGAATATGGTCGGGAATGTTGTCATTGAGGCGGACGTCAGAGAGGCTGATCCGGGTCTCATCGCCGGACTGATCGATGAGAAGGATATGGCGAACCACCAGATTATCCTTATCGATGATAACCTGCACCTGCCTGTTACCGGTGCTGGCCTCAGGGTCGCCAAGGAGATAGCCCTCGTCAACCTCACGCACCTCGCCCTGAAAATTCTTTGGCGACCAGTTAAAGAGGTCCGGCTGCTGTCCTCTGTCCTTGGCGCCGGCCAGATCCACCATATCAGCAGTTTCCGAGCCTTCAACAAAAAAAAGCACCGAATCGCCGGCCATTTTCATGATGTGCTGCAGGGGCTTGTCATACTGCAGAAAGAGAAAATCCTCAGGCTCCACATAGACCTTGCCGCTAAAAACCAAGGGATTGGCCAGCACCGCTATTCTTCTTTCTTCAATAAAGGAGGCGATGATGGTGGTGAGCCCTGCCTGGCTCTCCTTGATGCGCTGCAGGACATCCTGGGCCTCGGCTTGATCAAGCAGACGGCCCTGGTCAGCAGCCTTGACCGGGAAAGGCATACAAAAACAGGCAAGGAAAAAAAGCAGCAGGCACGAGAGCGGCAAGAAATACCCCGTTCTGGACCTCTGGATCTCTGGCTGCGGAGATGAACTTTGTATTGCCATAGTCTTATTCTCCATTCTGAAACTTCTTGATCCCGGCGGTGATCAGCAGCTCGGTCCTGGTCTCATTGACCTGAAAGCGGTGGAGATCGCGTGCGGCCAAATCCGCCTTGATTTCAGCGGCTGTCCAGGCAGAATCAATGGATTCCATCAACCCTCGTCGTCCCGGGCTGAAGAGAAAGGCCAGCTGCCAGAAGCTGTTCATGGCCTTATAGATAAAGGCGGGCATATCACGTCTGAAGTCAATGAGCAGAAATTTTCCGTCCGCCTTTAAAACGCGGTCCACCTCGCTCAGAAAGGCGCCAGGGGTATTGATGTGGTGCATGGTGAAAAAAGAGATCACCATATCAAGGCTGTCATCGACAAAGGGCAGCTGTTCGCCCTCACCGCTTACCAGTCTCAGGGGAACAGCCATCCGCTCAGAGTGGCGACGAGCCTGGGCCAGCATGGCAGTACTGATATCGAGGCCACAAAACAGGGCCTCCGGGAAAAAGCGTTGGAGATGGAGGGGAATGGTGCCTGGGCCGGTACCGACATCGACCACCACATCACCCGGGGCAAAAGGCTCGCCCATGATACCGCGAACCCGCCAGGCAGCACCATAGCCGGTCCAGCCTGCCACCCGCGAAAAAACGCCGATGGTGTCGTCTTCAACCTCCTGACTTTCGGGGATACGCTCTCTAACCATTGATCAACCTCAGCGGCTCATAGAGGATACCCAGGGTGGCCAGGGCGCCGATTAGGGAACCGGCCATAATAAGGAAGGTGGCATAGAGTCGTGGCAGGCCGAGCATAAAACAGAGGACACAGGCCGAAATAATGCCGCAGCCACGCACCGGGATAACGGCCACCGCAATGACGGTCAGGGGCTGCATCCTGCCAAGCCAACCCCAAAAGCCGCCGGATGCCATCCTGGCCTGCCAGAGTTCTCTCTTCCGGTCGAGAAAGGAACCCAACCTTCTGCCCATAGAGGTCGAACGGCTGGAGGTATCCAAAATAAGGCCGTAAACCGGGATCTGGAAAAAATCCATGGCCAGGGCGACGATCAGGCTGATAATGACATCCTCATGGAGCAGCAGGGAACTGGCAATAGCACCGGTGCGCCCCAGGGCCAGGTAAGAGGAAAAAATAATGCCGGCATCGGTGGCGGTCAGCATCGGCAGGCCCCCCTGGCCTCCATGGCCTTCTGAAGCTGAGGATTCCAGACGTTTTTGGCAAGCTTGGTCAGGGCCCGGTGCAAGGAGAAGTTGGCCATCAAAAAGTAAGGGTAGTAGGGGCGGCGCCATGACAGACGGCGGGGGATGACGGTGGGCGAGGACAGGTATTTCAGGGTCCAGGCATAGCCCTGTTGGAGCTCTTCCACCGACATGCTGCGCGGCTGAAAGACAACATGATTCATGTCATACTTATCCCAGTCATGGTGAAGGATGCGGCCCTCGCCGTTTATCTGCTCATAGAGTTCGGTGCCGGGAAAGGGCGTGAGGATATTGACGTTGGGCACCTCTATCTCGTTGGCCTGGATAAAGGAGGCCACCTCACCGAAGACCTCGGGGGTGTCATGATCAAAGCCAAAGATAAAGGAACCCTGGATACCGATACCGGCCTCATGGATAACCTTGACGGCATGACTCACCGCCGCCGGGTCGGCGTATTTCTTATTCTTGACGAAATTGTCGCGCTGATGCAGCGATTCAAAACCGATAAAGAGCGACACACAGTTTGAACGGCGCAGGGCCTCGAGAAACTCGCCATCCTCGGCCATGGCCAGGGTAGAAAAGCCCATCCAGCGCATCTTATAAAAGGCAAAGAGATCCATAATCTCCCGGGCCCTGGTACGGTTGGCGGTAAAATTATCGTCGACCACAAAGAGATACTTGGAGCCGTGCTTACTGGCGACCTCAAGTTCGGCCGTGATGGTATCAATGGTCTTCAGGCGGAGGCGATGACCGAAGATGGTCGGCACCGAGCAGAAATTACAGGAGTTTGGACAGCCACGGCTGGTCTGCAGGGAGGAAAGGAAAAAACGATGGCGCCAGTTGAGAAGATCAACCCGGGGCTGTTGAATATCGGCCAGGCCGGCATAGCTGGCGGCCTTATACCGGGGGGCAAGCTCACCCTTTTCAAAGTCACGGATGAGATCGGGCATGACCTTTTCCGCCTCGCCGATGACCACCGAGGTGGCATGGCTGGCAGCTTCATCGGCCAGCACTGTGGCGTGGGGACCACCCAAAACCACAGGAATGCCCTGCTCAAGAAAACGGTCGGCCAGGGCGTAGGCCCTGTTTACCGTGGCGGTCATGGTGGTAATGCAGACCAGATCAGCCTGTTCAACGGTAGCTAAGGGCCGGACCGATTCATCAATCAGCTTGAGCTCATAATGATCGGGAAAGGTGGCGGCAAGCTGGGTGAGCCCCAAAAGGGGAAAGGGCAGAACCGAATCGTTGGAAACGCAGGTTCCCGGCTCCCGGGGAAAAACCAGGAGGACCTTCATGGTCTTAACCCGCCTGTTTTTCGGCCAGGACACTGAGCTGTTCCAGGGTGCCTTCCGATGTCTCTTTGGCGTTGTTATCCTGGACAACCTGGAGCACCGCCTGGGGCTTGGTCGCCATCATACAGGTGTTAAGCTCCCCGGGATAGCGCTTATGAACCTTACGGATATCCTGGAAGAAATTTGATTTGAGAATATCGAGAAAGGGTTTGTCACGGATATTGTCGACGGCAAAGGGAAAGAAGACGCAGGGCTCTACATCTCCGATATTATTGACATGGATGGAGACCCGGCCGGCCCCGCAACCTTCGGTGATGCGGGCATCGGCGTAGAAATCCACAAAGACAATATCATTATTCATTCTGGCGTGGCGCACCTTTTCAGGAATCATGGCCTTCTGCTCATCGGTGGGCACTATCTGCAGCTCCTTACAGGCCTTACCCTGGGGGATGGCGATAGCACACCAGGCAAAAGCGGCGCCATGGTCGATCATGGTACGGATAAATTCATCGCTATAGATTTCATCGAAATTCTGGCGGCTGACCATGGTGGAGTAGCCGACCAGCACCCCGGCATCGCTGAGCTTACGCATGACCTTGAGCGCCCCTTTATAGGCACCCTCGCCCTTCCGGCCGTCAGTAAACTCCTCAGGGCCGTCAATACCAATAGCTATGATGGCATTGCCAAGCTTGGCCAGACGCTCAATCTTCTCATCATCGAGAAGCAGACCATTGGTGAAAATCTGAAAACCGACATGGGGAAATTTCTCCAGGACATCAAAGATCCACGGTTTGATAAAGGACTCGCCACCCAGCCAGGTCACCAGATTGGTGCCGGCCTTGCCCGCCTCTTCGATCATATGCTCGACCTCGGCCTGGGTGAGCTCATCGGTGCGGATATGGGTACCGGCATAGCAGCCGTAGCAGCGCAGATTACAGCTGGTGGTGGGACTGATCATCAGGTTGCCAGGAGGCGCCACATTAAACTCGTTATAAAAGGCAAGACGCTTCTTGTAGCCCAGCAGAATACCGCGCAGAAGATAGTTATTAAAGAGCTTAGATC
>JBFFIS010000094.1:0-8119 GCA_041556375.1 Desulfurivibrionaceae bacterium
CCTCTCCCCCTTTGATGCCCATCAAAACCACGTGTTTTCATCAACAAAAATTGAGCTTTTATTTATTCACGCCAGAATACGGGCTTCGGGAATGCTTTTATTGGCAGGTGAAGACTGAGTACAGGTAAGCATTCAGCAAACAACTCTGTAGACACTTCACAAAGAGCGGAAAAGAGAGGTGGAACAAAAAAAGGCTAAAACCAGGGCAGAGCCCGATTTTAGCCTTTTTGCCGGAAGGATCATTCCTCCGAGCACAATTCCCTACAGACTATCGATAATGGCATTAAAGGTGGCGCTGGGACGCATGGCCTGGGCTGTTTTACCATAGTCGGGACGGTAGTAGCCGCCAATGTCCACCGGCTGGCCTTGGGCGCTGTTGAGTTCGTCGACAATTTTCGCCTCGCTGGCGCCTAGATCCTCGGCAACCTTGGCAAAGCGGGCGGCAAGCTCGGCATCCTTGCCCTGGGCCGCCAGGGCCTGGGCCCAGTAAAGAGCCAGGTAAAAATGGCTGCCGCGGGTATCAAGCTCACCCACCTTACGAGACGGGCCTTTCTCCTGCTCCAGATGCTTGCCGATGGCCTGATCAAGGGTCTCGGCAAAGAGCGCCGCCCGGTCATTCTTATAGGTGGCGGCAATATGCTCGAAAGAGGGAACCAAGGCGCAAAACTCACCAAGTGAATCCCAGCGCAGATGGCCCTCTTTCACGAACTGCTGAACATGTTTAGGGGCGGAGCCGCCGGCGCCGGTTTCAAAGAGGCCGCCGCCGTTCATCAGCGGCACGATGGACAGCATTTTGGCACTGGTGCCGAGCTCGATGATCGGAAAGAGGTCGGTGAGATAATCACGCAGGACATTGCCGGTTACCGAGATGGTATCCTCGCCCCTTCTGATCCTCTCCAGGGACAGGCGCATGGCCTCCACCGGTGACATGATGCGGATATCGAGGCCGCTGGTATCATGGTTGGGCAGATAGGCCTTAACCTTGGCAATGAGTTCGGCATCATGGCCACGGTTTTCATCAAGCCAGAAGATGGCAGGAGCGCCGGTGGCCCGGGCCCGATTGACAGCGAGCTTGACCCAGTCTTGAATAGGCGCATCCTTGGTCTGACAGCCGCGGAAGATATCACCCTTCTCCACCGCCTGCTCAAGAAGGGTGGCGCCGGAAGCGTTATCGACAACACGAATGGTACCGTTTGCCGGGGCCTCAAAGGTCTTGTCGTGGGAACCGTACTCCTCGGCCTTCTGGGCCATCAGGCCGACATTGGACACCGAACCCATGGTGGCGGGATCGTAGGCGCCGTTCTTCAGGCAATCCTCAACCACCTCCTGATAGATCGTCGCATAACAACGATCAGGCACCATGGCGATGGTATCATGAAGTTTGTCGTCCGGCCCCCACATCCGGCCGCCGTCACGGATGAAAACCGGCATGGAGGCATCAACGATAACATTATTGGGAACATGAAGGTTGGTGATGCCCTTGCTTGAGTCCACCATGGCCAGTTCACAGTTGGTTTTGTAGCACGCCATAATATCGGCTTCGATCTCGGCCCGCTGGGGCTCTGGCAAGGTTTTGATCTTGTCATAAAGATCTGCCAGACCATTATTGACATTGACCCCCAAACTATCAATGACATCGGCATGCTTGGCAAAAACGTCCTTATAAAAGACGGATACGCAATGGCCGAACATAATGGGATCGGAAACCTTCATCATGGTGGCCTTCAGATGCAACGACAGCAGCACCCCATCGTTCTTGGCTGCGGCAATCTGGTCGCTATAAAACTGGCGCAGGGCGCTGACATTCATCACCGAGGCATCGATGACCTCATCGGCCAGCAGAGCGGTCTTGTCCTTAAGAACGGTGATGGTGCCATCGGCGGCCACGGACTCGATCCTGACATCGCAGGCCTTAGAGACGGTGACCGTCTTTTCACTGCCGTAAAAATCACCGCCCGCCATATGGGCCACCCGCGATTTTGACACCTCGGGCCAGGCCTTCATCATCTTATGGGGATTTTTACGGCCAAACTCTTTGACGGAAGCAGCGGCGCGGCGATCTGAATTACCCTCACGCAGTACCGGGTTGACCGCACTGCCGAGCACCTTGGCAAAACGGGCCTGCAGTTCATTTTCCGCCTCGGTCTTCGGCTCATCTGGATAATTGGGAATATCATAACCCTTATCCTGGAGCTCCTTGATGGCCTCCTTCAACTGGGGAATGGAGGCGCTGATATTGGGAAGCTTGATGACATTGGTCTCCGGCATTTTGACCATCTTACCGAGCTCGGCCAAATAATCAGGGATACGCTGTTCTTCACTGAGATTCTCCGGAAAATTGGCAATAATCCTGCCCGGCAGGGAGATATCCCATTTTTCAATAGTAATACCGGAACCCTTGGTATAGGCCTGGAGAATGGGAAGCAGGGAATGAGTGGCCAAGGCAGGCGCTTCATCAATTTCTGTATAGATAATCGTTTGGGTCGTCATATTCTTTCCTCTATTATTCCGGGGGCTACGACATAAAGCAGGAGCTTTGTCGCCTCTTCGCCGCCTCAATTTATCATCGCTGTGGATAGCAAAATGCGAAGGCAATCATTATCATATAAGGGTTGGTATTGCAAACAGGTTAAGCTCCTGCCGCCCATAACCACCACCACGTCCAGAGGTGTCTCTTGCCTGTATTTCAAGGTAAACAAAAAAAAGGGGCTGCCGCAGATGCGACAACCCCTTCCCCCAAAGAGAGCAAAGAACACTCCTTTCTCACTGAAGTTTTGCTCTACACTCTATAAAAATTTCTTCTCCAACTTATCGGACAGCAGCTCAATCTGACCGCGGGTCGATCCGTCCCGGGCGATCTTATTGGTAATGGTGCGGACGGCATGGACCACGGTGGAGTGGTCGCGATTAAGGGCCCGGCCGATATCGGCAAGGGGCAGCTCAGTGTGCTTGCGGGCCAGATACATACAGACCTGCCGGGGAAAGGCGATGACGCGCTTTCTCGACTTGGACTGCAGATCGTTGATGGTCACCTTGTACTGGCTGGCAATAAAATCGCGAATCATCTCCACGGAAATCTGGCCGTGTTGGCCGATGATATTGCACAGGGTCTCCTTGACCATGTCGAAATCAGGAGTGACGCCAAGCAGGGCTGCCTGGGCCTTAATGCCGACAATAATACTTTCCAGCTGGCGGATATCGCCCTTGACGCTTTCAGCCAGATAACCAACAAGGTTCTCATTCAGGTCAAGATCACAATTTGCGGCCTTGCGCTCAATGATTTTCTGGCGGGTATTAAAGCCGGGGGGGTTGATGGTGGTGATCAGGCCATAGGCCAAGCGAGAACGCAGGCCCTCGTCAAGGTTTTCAATCTCCCGAGGCGATTTTGAGCTGGTAAAGATCACCCGCTTACCACATTCCATCAGGACATCAAGGGTCTCCGCAAGTTCGGTTTGGGTCTTGGTCCGACCGGACAGGGTGTGGACGTCCTCGATGAGCAGGACATCGCACTCTTTCTGATACTTCTCCTTGAAATTGACCATGGTGTTGGTCTTAATACCCTTGACCATTTCCGCGGTAAGCTGTTGAGCGGTAAGATAGTGCAAACGGGTTGACGGGGCGTGGTTAACAATATGATGGGCCACCGAGTGGGTCAGGTGGCTCTTGCCCATGCCGGTACCGCCACTTATATAGATGGCATTCCCGACATTATCTCTATCGTGGGCAATGGCATCACAGGCCGAATGGGCCAGCATATTACAGTTGCCTACCATGAACTCATCAAAGGTATAACGAGGATTGAGTGCCTTGGTGAATTGCCTGACAACAGGCATGGTAGGCAAACGCATCTGCCGGGGCTCACTGACGGTCTCAGAGGGCAGCAAGGGAGCAGACTGGGCAAACGAAATCTTAACGTTTTCGCGACCCATATCTTTCAGGCATGCCTGGATGTCGACCAGGTATTTATCGCTTACCCAGTTACAAAAGAAACTGTCAGGGCCTGTCAAGACAAGGCTTTCGCCATCAACTTCTTGTCCCTTTAAAGGCGATATCCACAAAGAATAGGCGTTTTTTGGTATTTTTTCAGAAAGATGTTTTTTTAAGGAGGGCCACAGCATAGGTATAAGCTCAAGATACTTTATAAGGTTGGTCGTGCTGAAACTGGTGTAATCTGTTGCGGCTGTTTTAGTCACATCGGGCAGAGGTGTCAAAGACGGTTACCCGTTATTTTTTTTAAAAAAGTCTCAAGTTATCAACAGGCTGCTGCCCCCCTTCTTTCTTGAATCCGTAACAATACCCTTGCTATTCCACCATAAATACGCGCTTTTTAAGGTCACCCCAAAAAGCCCGAGACAATGGGGTGTTAGCGGCCATCCCCCCCCGCCTCACACCTTTTAACGAAATGCTTAACGTTGCACTTTACTCTCCGTTACTCCGTTTTTCTCTTGATTCCTCTTATTTACACAAAAAGATATCTCTCGTAAAAGTTATACTTTTCTCAGGGGAGGCTAAGAGCCGATACTGTGGGCATTTTCGCATCGATGACACATCCTCACACTTTTTTAATAAAAAAATAAAAATAAATATTCGTGTTAGGATCTATTCTCAAAACCCCACCACCTCAGGTCATTCTTTTTTCTTGTCTCCCAACTTTTATCTATTAGTATGGAGAGTTATGGACGTTCATCATCTTAAAATTTTTGCCGCCGTGTACAAGAACCGGAGTTTCTCACGGGCCTCCGAAGAGCTGCATATCAGCCAGCCAACCATCAGCGAGCACATCAAGAACCTTGAGCATGAGCTTGACTGCAAACTCTTTGACCGTTTAGGCCGCTCCATCATTCCCACCCCCCAGGCAGAGCTTATTCTCCCCAAGGCCTTGCACGTTGTCGAAGAGGTGGCAGCCATCCCCGATCTCCTCATGGAGGCAAGCAGCACCATCCGCGGCCATCTGACCATCGGGGCCTCCACCATTCCCGGCACCTATCTCCTGCCGGTTCTTGCCAGCCGCTTCAAAAAAGAGCACCCAAAGGTCTCTTTTGAAATTCGCATCCACGACACCGCCCTTATCACCGAAATGGTGACCAGCCACGAGCTTCTCTTTGGGGTTGTCGGCGCCCACGTCAAGCACAAACAGATCATCCTGACACCCTTTTTCGACGATGAACTCATTTGCGCCGCCACACCTGAGCTGGCTCAACAATGCCGGCAAACAGACCTAGAGTCTGTACCTTTTCTTCAGCGGGAGCAGGGCTCTGGCACACGTTTGGTAACAGAGGGATTTCTGGCGGAAAGGGGGATAAACAAGGATAGTCTGCAGATTGCCGCCACCCTGGGGTCCACCGCAGCCATCAAGGAGGCCCTCAAGGCCGGGCTGGGCATAGCCATTCTCTCCAGGATGGCCATCAAGGAGGAGTTGGCCGCCGGGACGCTCAGCGAGATCAGCTTGGATGGCCGAGCTATGACCCGCAGTTTTTATCTCATGCACCACGCAAAGCGCAGCCTACCGGCTAACTACCAGGCCTTTTACGATATGGTCGGCCGCTCCTTCCTGAAACAAGCCTAGGGCGACCACACGGCAGGAGCAACAACCACCTTTTCTCTTAGGGTTGGGCAACGACCTTTATATAGAGGCGGCTGCCAAGCTCTTGGCCCTGCCGATCGCGCCAGATGATATTCACCACCTTGCCATCGGCAAAAAGTATTTCATAGCGGCTACCAGCAGTTTTTTTATTGAGACGGGCCCAGGACGACAGCGGCGTATAGTCAACGGCAAGGCCATCCCCCACCTCCGACGGCAGAGGACTAAAGGCGATACCTTCCCGGTTCAGCTTATTGGCCACCTGAAAGCTGCTGTCGCCGACGCTGACCTTCACCACCGTGCCATTGGGCTGGGTCTGCAGGGAGAGAATTGTCAGTAAAAAAATCACCGCGGCGGTGATCAAAATAAGCTTATTATTGCGACTGCGGCTTCCTTCCCTGATTTCCATAACCTACCCTCC
Source organism: Desulfurivibrionaceae bacterium (assembly GCA_041556375.1). Classification (GTDB taxonomy): domain Bacteria; phylum Desulfobacterota; class Desulfobulbia; order Desulfobulbales; family SURF-16; genus BM506. The sequence goes on from JBFFIS010000094.1 coordinate 6,003, forward strand.
TTGACTCTCCCTAAAAAAGCTCCGGATAGAGCATGGTGCCAATCTGCCTGATTCCCTCAAGAAGACGCAGGGTGGGGCGGGAAACCAACTGCTCATCAATAAAACATATCCGGCCCTCCTTTACGGCCTTGATGGCCATGAAGCCCGGCTCCTGGCGGATCAAGTCGGCATCCACCCGATTCATCACCCCCTGCTGGGCGAGAAAGATGTCAATGTCCCCGCCCTTGGCAAGGATACGCTCCTTACCGTAATAGGCGATATTGGTACTGCGGACCTGACTGGCATCAGCGGCGATATTAATACCGCCGGCACTCTCCAGGGCGAAAATGGCCAAGGAGGTGGGCATAAAGGTCTTCATCTTGCGGTGGATGGCCTCGAAATAGACCTTCTTGCGTTCGGTAAGCTTCAGATCAGCAGTGCGCCGGCTCAGGGCCGCCAACTCCTGCTTGAAACGGGCCGCCATGGCCACCGCCTCTGTCTGCCGACCGGTGAGCACTCCCAGCTTGCGCCAATAGGAGAACATGGCCTCAACAGAGGTGGGCTGCAGGGAGACGACTGTCACCCCGGCCTTTTCAAGCTGTTCCATGAGCTGAGGATAGGAGCGCATGATCATGGGCCGAACCAGGACAAGGTCGGGCTGGGCAGCGATAAACTTCTCGGCATCCTCCCGATAATGGAACTTCCTCTTGGCCAGAGAGGCGGCCGGAAAGGCGTCGTTCTTGGCGACGCCGACAATCTCCTCATCCAACCCCAGGGAAAAAAGGTTTTCCGTGTGGGCCGGGTAGAGGGAGATGATGCGCCTGAAGGGCTTAGTGAAACGAATGGTCCGACCATTATCGTCAGTAAGCTCGCTGGCCCCGGCCAGGTTGAGCGACGCGAAAAAAAGGACGCTGACAACCAACAGTCCCACAACAACGCCAATTCTTGCCACACCCATGCCCTACGCCCCTCGCTCCGTACGCCACTGGAAGGACACCTGGTGGCTGTGGTTAAAATCGTTAAAAGAGGCCTGACAGCCGACACCGAAGACCTCGTCAATCATGGTGGGTACCAGAATCTCCTCAGGAGGCCCTGCGGCATGGAGTCGTCCTTCCTTCAAAAGAAAAATCTCGTCACAAAAGGCGGCGGCCAGGTTGAGATCATGGATGGCGGCCAGCACGATGCCGCCCGCTGCCACCTTGCGGCGGACCACCTGAAAAATCTGGATGGTGTGCTGGATATCAAGATTGGCCGTGGCCTCATCCATGATGAGCAGCGGCGTATCCTGGGCCAGGGCCCGAGCCGCCACCACCCGTTGTTTCTCGCCGCCGGACAGGGCGGTGATCAGCCGATCACCGAGATGCGCCACCTCCAAAGCAGCCATAGCACCATTACTTAAGTCCATATCCTCTGGGCCGGGGGAGGCAAAACGGGGGATGTGGGGATGGCGGCCCATGAGGACAATATCGCTGACCCGAAAATCAAAACCAAGGTCAAACTCCTGGGGAACCAGGGCCATCTGGCGGGCCAAGTCCTGGCGCGAATAGCTGTCAAGGGCGCGACCATGGAGGTCGATGCCGCCAGCCGATGGCCGGCGGTTGGCGATGAGCAGGTCCAGGAGGGTGGTCTTGCCGCTGCCGTTAGGGCCGAGCAGGCCATAGAACCTGCCGGGCTCAAGGGCGAGACTGACATCGCGCACCACCTCATGATCACCATAGGCAAAGGATATATTGCGGACGTCAAGAAAGGCCATGGAGCTGTTTCTTCCTAAAGATATAGCAGAAAAAAGGACCGCCGATCAGCGCTGTCAACACACCGATGGGGACCTCTGACGGCAAAACGGCGCGGGTCAAGGTGTCGGCCCCGAGCAGGAGGATGGCCCCGGCCAAAAAGGAGACGGGCACCAGCTTTCTGTTGTCCGGGCCGACAATAAAACGCATCAGATGAGGCGTAATGAGGCCGATAAAACCGATAATACCGGAGACCGACACGCAGGTAGCGGTCACCAGCGACCCTACAACCAGGAGGATCTTGCGGGTGCGGGCCGTATCCACCCCCAGGGAGTCGGAACTGCGCTGACCCAGGGCCATGATATTGAGATCGCGGCCATAGTAAAAGGCGATCAGCAAGCCGCTGAC
>JBFFIS010000095.1:0-8117 GCA_041556375.1 Desulfurivibrionaceae bacterium
GGCGCGCGTCTTAGCTTTGCCGTTAGCCATATGAAATAAAAATGAATATCGCAGATGGCATAATTTCCAATTGGAATGACGAAAAGGGTTTTGGTTTTATCACCCCGAACTCGGGGGGCAAATCATTATTTTTCCATATTAATGGCTATAGCCCTCGTCACAAGCGCCCAGTTAAGAACTTAAAAGTACAGTATTTCATTTCAACTGACAAAAAAGGCAGGATATGCGCAATTGATGTTATTCCTGTAAAAGGACATAAAAACAATGCAAAGGAACTAAGGCAAAAGTTCCGCTCTTTAGTCCTCTTCACAACCTTTTCAGCCGTTCTTTATTACCTATTTGAATTAAAACTCATCCCACTTGAGCTAGTTTACCTATATGCAATCATGAGTGTTGTTGCGTTTATCATGTACGCAAAAGACAAAAATGCTGCGGAGTGGGGAAATTGGCGAACTCCTGAGTGTACTTTACATACATTATCACTGTTAGGTGGCTGGCCAGGTGCCAAGATTGCACAAAGTTTTTTAAGGCACAAATCCACAAAATTATCCTTCTGAGTCACATATTGGGTAACAGTCGTAGCTAATTGTTGCGCATTATATTGGTTGATCACACCTAAAGGAAACAAATGGCTTCAAGCAATACTTACTAATGGCAGCCAATGGCTCAAAAGCATCGTAAAAATGTAACATTAGACAATGAAAAAATGGCTAACAATTTGCTCAAGCACGCCAATCTAATCGACTTCGGTTAACTCATTACAACCCGAACTTATCAACCTCCGCTAGGCGCGCGTCTTAGCTTTGCAACAGGCCAAAAAATATGAAGAAACTAATTCCGAGTATTTTGTCGTTATTTCTAACTGGATGTCTAGGATATCCGGACAACGTCGAACCAGTCACAAACTTTGAACTCAATAAATATCTTGGCAAGTGGTACGAGATTGCAAGACTAGATCATTCTTTCGAACGTGGTCTTGAGAAAGTATCAGCAGAGTACTCTCTTCGAGAAGATGGTGGAGTGAAAGTAAAAAATATCGGATTTTCGATTAAAAAAAACAAATGGAGTGAAGCGACAGGAAAAGCTTTTTTTGTTCGAAAGCCAAATGAAGGGTATCTGAAAGTTTCGTTTTTTGGTCCATTTTATGGCTCTTACGTAATATTTGAATTGGACAAAGAGAATTATCAATATGCTTTTGTTTCAAGCTCAAACGATTCATATCTTTGGTTTTTATCGAGAACTCCAACAGTAAGTGATGAATTAAAAACAAAATTCAAAAAAAGAGCAGAAGAATTAAGATTTAATACCCGTGATTTAATCTGGGTGAATCAAAAATAAAATGGCCGAACAATATGCTCAAGCAGGAGGCGCAAACCTGCGCTTTGCTCAATCGGCTTCGGCCAACTCATTACAACCTGAACTTATCATGCTCGGACTGCATGAAAACTAGTACCGCGACCTAAAGAAGCACCTAAAATAGGCCTAGCTTCAACCTCACCCTGACTCATACGGGCCGAAGAAGGACAGAAGTCCAAAAAATCTTGTTTCCCCATTTCTTATCAGTTATATACAGGGCAATGGTTTGCCCCCATAGCTCAGTGGATAGAGCATCGGATTCCTAATCCGTGTGCGCAAGTTCGATTCTTGCTGGGGGTACCATATCTTTATTCCCCTCCCTAATTCTCACCTGACCGTACGACATCAAACCCTTGATGAACTTTAGCCTCACCCCATCATTTTGGGCACGGCGAGTCACAGACTATTTGTCTTTTGACATTTATATTTTTTTCCCCCTATGCTGATAAGGCCCGGGAATTTGTCAGAGATAATTTTCTGCTCACCCGCCATCTGCACGAATATCTGACCCTGATTTCCAGTCTGCACTTCGGCGGCACAGACAGGATTGAGTTACAGTGAGCTACCGCCTGCCAGTAAGGAAAAGAGACCGGATGTCACCCCATTGGCACTCGCTTTGCCGGCGGCCCCTCCGCCCTCAGCTATGGAAGCAGTAGAAACATGCGAAGTTCTACCTATTTTTTATTGACATAATAGTTGCCCCCTTTATACTTGCCTAGTCAACTATTAAGGAGTCAACAATGAGCACACTGAGATACTGCCAGCAGGAAAACGTCGAGCTCGCCCTGCCCCGCCTGATCTATTACACCTCCCAGGACCTGCAACATTTGGCAGGGAAGATCCTGGCGCCCTACGACCTCACTCTTGAACAATTCCACCCCTTAAAGATTCTGTCCCTGGCACCGGGCCTCAGCCAGCGCCAAATCGGCGACGAATGTTACAAGTCGGCGGCCAACCTCACCCGCATCCTTGACCGGCTGCAAAAAAAATCCCTTATTGAGCGCCGGGACAACCCGGATGACCGGCGGTCTTCGCTGGTCTATCTCACTGCCCAGGGTCACGCCTTGGTTACCGAAGTCACCGGCATTCTCGACTCTTTTACTGAAAAAATTATCGCCGGCATTAGCGCCCAAGAGCAGCAGGTTCTCCGCCAGGCCCTCGAGCAAATGACCGCCAATATCGACCAACTTAATCTCGAATACCAAACAAAATAATCTTAAGGAAAGACAATGCGCCTCCTCTACCCCCTCCTCCTTGCCGCTCTTCTCCTCCCTGCCCTGGCAACGGCCCAGGAAATGCCGCCTGCCAAGGTTATCGTCACTAAGGTCGCTGAACAAGAGATTGCCCAAAACCAGGCCATGCTCGGCACTCTTTATTATGAACGGGTAAGCCATGTCTCCAGTGAGCTTGCCGGTCTGGTGGCCACTGTCGACATCAAGGAGGGAGACCGTATCAAAAAAGGGGCCGCCATCATCGGCCTCAATACCGAGATCCTTGACACCGATATCAAGCTCATCAAGACCCGCATCGACCAGATCGCCCTGCGTATTGAAAAGGCGCAAAAAAACTTCAAGCGCCTGGAGAGACTTTATGCCCAGGAGGGTGTCAGCGAGAGGGACTACGAGGATGCCCTTTACTCCTATCAGGATTTGATCAAGGAGAAACAGGCCACCGAAGACACTCTGCACAAGTTCCTTATTCAAAAAAAACGGAGCAAGATCACAGCCCCCTTTGACGGCGTGGTCCTCAGCAAAAGTGTCGATACCGGCGACTGGGTTCATCAGGGTAAGGAGATCGTCACTATCGGCTCCAGCAACGATCTCTTGGTCCAGGTACCGGTGGGAGAGAGCATGCTGCGACACATCACCATTGGCGACACGGTGCCGCTCACCATTAACGCCTATGGCCGTGAGCTCACCGGTACCATCCATGCCATCGCCCCCAAGGCCGACCCGCAGACCAAGAATATTTTTATAAAGGTCAAAATCCCAGTCCAAGACGATATTGCCGAGAACATGTCGGCCACTCTCCATATCGCTGCCAGCGCCAAGAAGAAGCTGGCCATTATCCCCAGGGACGCCCTGATCAAATTTCAGGGCAAAGATTTTGTCTATACCGTCAAAGAGGGCAAAGCCGCCATCCTGCCGGTGAACATCGTCGCCTTCCTGGGCCAGAAAGTGGGGGTAGATAACCCTTATATCGTCCCCGGTATGATGGTGGTTATTGAGGGCAATGAGCGCCTGCGCCCTGACCAGGCCGTTATGGTGGCAGGAGAAAAATAATGGATATCATCAAGACCTCCATTGAAAAACCGGTATCCGTTACCGTGGCTGTTATTCTGGTGGTGATGTTCGGCCTCATCGGCCTCAACAAGCTGCCAGTGCAGCTCACTCCCGATGTTGAGACACCGAAGATTACGGTGAATACCACCTGGGGCGGTGCCACGCCCTATGAGATAGAAAAGGAGATTATTGAAAAGCAGGAGGAGACTCTCAAGGGCCTGCAGGGCCTGACCGAGATGGAGAGCGCCAGTTTCAACAGCTATGGTGAGATCTCGCTGTCCTTTGAACTGGACACTGATCTTGACGCCGCCCTGCTCAGGGTCTCCAACAAGATGAACGAGGTGGCGAGCTATCCTGAGAATGCCAACAAGCCCGTGATCGAGGCGGCCGGAGCCAGCAGTTCACCGGTTATCTGGATGATGCTGAAGACCAAGCCGGAAAACAGCCGCCATATTAATGAATTCAAGACCTTTTTTGAGGACAATGTCCGCCAGCACCTTGAACGGGTCAAGGGGGTGGGCTCCCTCTTTGTCTTCGGCGGCACGGAAAACGAACTTCATATTACCCTGGATGCCGACAAAATGGCCCGCCACAACATCACCATTAACCAGGTGATCGATGCGGTACGCAAGGCCAACACCACCATTTCCGCCGGAGTGCTGGGTATTGCCAAAAAGAATTACCGCATCAGAACGGTGAGCCAGTTTCAATCTCCGGCTGCAGCCTTAAACGTGGTCATCTTTGACGACGGCATCAAACGCGTTTATCTCCACGATATTGCCCAGGTGGCCAACGGTTTTAAAAAGGAGGATGTCTCGGTAGAACAAAATGGCACCCAGGTTATTGTCATCGGCGTCCGCAAGGAACAGGGCGCCAATGTCCTGGCCATGACCGAGGAGCTTGAAGGCCGGGTAAACACCCTTAACCAAGGTCTGCTGGCTAAAAACAATCTTTATATCGACTGGGTCTACGACCAACGGCCCTACATCAATACCGCCATCGACCTGGTCAAACAAAATGTCCTGATCGGCGGTATCCTGGCCATCTGCGTGCTCCTTATCTTCTTGCGCAGCCTGCGGGCCACCATCACCACCGCCGTCGCCATTCCCATCTCGGCCATCGGCACCTTTATCTTTTTATGGTTGATGGACCGCAACCTCAACGTCGTCAGCCTGGCCGGCATCTCCTTTGCCGTCGGTATGCTGGTGGACAACTCCATCGTCGTCCTGGAAAACATCGACCGCCATCGCAAGATGGGCAAATCAGCCCTAGCGGCCGCCCATGAAGGGGCCCAAGAGGTCTGGGGGGCAGTGTTAGCCTCCACCGCCACCACGGTAGCTGTCTTTCTGCCGGTGATCTTTATGCAGGAGGAGGCGGGCCAGCTCTTTCGCGATATTGCCATTGCCATCACCTTTTCCATTATCCTCAGCCTCTTTGTGTCGATCTCGGTAATTCCGTCACTGATCCATCTTTTTTATCGCAGACAAAAAAAGGCTCCTGCTGAGGCCAAAAAGCACAAGATCGGCACCTTTTTGGTCAACAAATTGATGATGTTCTCCAATATCTGCCTAAAAAACAACATAAACCGCCTGGCCACCGTGACCCTCTTCACCAGTTTTTCCATTGTCCTAACACTGCTTCTCATGCCACCGGCCGAGTATCTGCCCCAGGGCAACAGAAACCTGATCCTCAACATCCTCATTCCGCCCCCAGACTATTCCGTGGACAAGATGAAAGAGCTCGGCGCCTATGTGTACACCGAGGCCGAGCCCTACCTCAAGGAGGATGGCAAAGACGGCATCGCCCAGATCAAGGACCTGTTTTACGTGGCCTCCGACCGTATGACCCTTTTTGGCGGCCTTTCAAAGCATGAAACCCGGGCCAGGGAGATGATGCCGCTCTTTAACCGCATCATGAACTCCATCCCCGGTGTTTTCGGGGTCAGTATCCAGGCCGGTATCTTTGAGAGCGATATTGGTGAGGGCAACAACATCGACATAAACGTCTCCGGGACCAACATCGACGCCATGATCACGGCCTCCCGCACCCTCTTTGGCGCGGTAAGCCAAAAAATCCCCGGTGCTCAGGTCCGCCCTGTTCCTTCCCTGGAAACGAGCTACCCCGAAGTAAGGATCATCCCCAACAAGGAAAAACTGACGGCAAATGGCCTTAACGAAGAGGATCTAGGGATCTATATCGATGTGCTGATGGATGGCCGTAAAATAGACGAATATCGGCCGGAAGGGATCAAGCAGGTGGACCTGGTGGTCAAGGGCAGCGATATCACCTATACCACCCCGGAGTCCATCTTAAAAAGCACCATTGTCAACAGCTTCGGCCAGCTGATTCGCGTCGGCGATGTTGCTGACCTAGTCTATACCGAGGGCATGCCGCAGATCAACCACAGGGAACGCCTGCGCACCATCACCCTCCAGATCACTCCCCCTCCCGGCCTGGCCCTGCAGTCTGCCATGGAAACGGTTGAAAACGATGTTATCGCCGGCCTGCACAATGCCGGCGCCCTGGACGGCGTTGATGTGGCAGTGGGCGGCAATGCCGACAAATTAACGGAAACGCGGCTGGCCCTGCAGTGGAACCTGCTGCTGGCCCTGCTTATCACCTATCTGCTGATGTCTGCCCTTTTTGAGAATTTCCTCTACCCCTTTATCATTCTCTTTTCCGTGCCCCTGGCCGCGGCCGGCGGCTTTGTCGGCCTCAGGCTGGTGGATCTGTTCATCGCCCCCCAGGGCTTTGATGTCTTGGCCATGCTCGGCTTTATTATCCTGATCGGCACAGTGGTCAACAACGCCATCTTGATCGTCCATCAGTCGCTTAACAATGTTCGCTATAACAATCTAGAGGGCGTGGCAGCCATCTCCGATGCGGTCCAGACCCGTATCCGCCCCATCTTTATGAGCGCCACCACCAGTCTTCTCGGCATGCTGCCCCTGGTGCTGTCAACCGGCTCAGGCAGTGAGCTCTATCGAGGCTTGGGCAGCATTCTGCTCGGCGGCCTGGCCATGTCCACCCTCTTTACCCTCTTTGTTATCCCCTCGCTTCTGGCCTTTGTCATCGGCATGGAAAGGAGTCGTCATGAAAACCTGTAGTCTTGTCTTAATCCTTGTTGCTTTTGCCCTGCCCTGCTCCGGGGCAAGCCTCATCGAGCTCCAGCAGAGCGCCATTGCCAACAGAAATATCATCGCCCAATACCAGGCCAATGTCGACAAAAGCAGCAGTGAGATCAGTCTGGCCAGAAGCCGCTTTCTGCCCAGCTTTGATGTGTCGTACACTGTCAACAACTTGCAGGAAGATATCTCTAAAGGTGGCAACATTCAGGAAGCCAAGGAAAACGCCGTGGCCTACGGTATTGTGACCTGGAACCTCTTTTCCGGCTTTTACGACTATTACAACATACGCTCCGCCCGCCTCATGAAAAAGGCTCAGGGTTATCGATTGCAGGGCATCAAACAGGACATCCAGCTTGGCGTGGCCCTGCGCTATCTCGACATCTTTAACCGACGGAGCAGCCTCGAGGTGGCCGAAGAATCCCATGCTACCCTTAAGAAACTCTATGAGGATGCCAACAACCGCTACTCGGTGGGTCTTATTGAAAAAAATGAACTGCTGCGCTTCAAGGTAGATCTCGACAATGCCGCCATAGCTGTTAAAAAGGCCCGGGCTGAACTGGCCAAAAGCCTGGAGCGTCTGGCCTTTGAGACCGAGCAGCACGTCAGCCTGCCCAACCTTGAGTTCACGGAGTTTGACCAGCTCCCCTTCCTGGAGGAGCAGGAGAGCTATCACCTCAAAATGCTGGCAGAACGCAGTGAGATAAAGACCCTGGAAGAGCTGCACAAGGCCGTGGCCCTGCAGATCAAGGCAGCCTATGCCGGCCGCTACCCCCGCCTGGATGTCAGCGGCAGCTACCGCAAATATGAGAACGATTATATCGCCGGTGACGGCACCTATTACGAAGAGGAGCTGCGCGGCAAGGCTGTTGTCACCATGACCATTTTTGACGGTTTTTCTTACCAGGCTGAGATCAGCAAGGCCCGTAGTGAAAAACGCAGCGTCAACGCCCAGCTCCAAGAGCTAAAAAAATCCCTGCAAACGGAACTCACCAACCTGTTTTTTGATTATGAGGTCAGTATCGACAATGCCGCCGTCTCCCAGACCAGCATTGAACAGGCTGAGGAAAATCTGCGGATCACCAGACTGAAATACCACGAGGGCCTGGAGGCGGAGTCTGACCTCCTTGACGCCATTGCCAGCTTGTCACGGGCCAAATATAGTTATGTTACGGCCCGCACCGAGGTTTTTGCCACCTATTACAAAATCACTCGGGCCATCGAGGAATTTTAGAGATTTTTTAAGCAAGCCTGCCTGGTGAGTGGCTATCCTGTCGCGAACTGCCCGGCGGCAGTGAATGGAACCCTCCCGACCAGCGCCATGTGTACGTAAAGAGAAATGGGATAAACAGAC
>JBFFIS010000096.1:0-8101 GCA_041556375.1 Desulfurivibrionaceae bacterium
CAGAGGAAAAAGGCCGACGACAGCCATGGCCAAAAAAATCTGTTTATTAAGTCCCGAGGATATTTTCATAAAAATCCAAAACCAGCCGCCAATGAACATTTCATTTTTTGAAGATTTTTAAACACTACCAGATTTCCCAACTAGCGGCCAATAACAAACGGCGGCACAACTCATCGACAGATGACAAAATCCCCTTGCCCTATCTCTCCAAGTAAGGTATAAACATCGCTTCATTTAGCACCAGTAGCTCAGCTGGATAGAGTACATGACTACGAATCATGGGGTCGCAGGTTCGAATCCTGCCTGGTGTACCAAAAACGATAAAGGCCTTACAGCAATCTTTGCTGTAAGGCCTTTTTTTTTGGATTGGTCACGTACTCACGTGGCTCCTTAGCTCTTTTCTTTCCCCATTCAGCCTTAAACGACCAAAAAGCAGGCACCGGCGCCTGAAAAGGCGAAACTTACTTATTGAACTTCCGCTAGATAAGACAGTATGGTAACAAACAAACTGATGGAGTTCAGAGAGAGCTGGGGAAGCGATTCGCCAAGACGCTCTTGCCCTTTTTTGAGCATGACGTTGAGACATACTTGATGACCACAAAAAAAGAAACCGCGGCCAAAGGTAAGACACCCAAAACGTCGACCGGAAAAAAGGAGGCCGCCTCCAAGGCCAAAACAGCCAACAAACAACTGGTAGCCAAGCAAAACAAAACACATTTCCCCATCGTCGGCATCGGCGCTTCTGCCGGCGGCCTCAAGGCCTTTGAACAGTTTTTCAGCGCCATGCCGGTAGATTCCGGCATCGCCTTTGTCCTGGTGGCCCATCTTGACCCAAGCCATGCCAGCATGCTGCCGGAACTCCTCCAGCGCAAGACCTCGATGAAGGTCCACCAGGTGAGCGACAACATGAAGGTTGTCCCTAACCAGGTCTTCATCATCCCGCCCAACAAAGAAATGGCCATCATCAATGGCACCTTGCAGCTCTTAGAGCTGCGCAAGCCCCGAGGCGCCAATCTGCCCATTGACATCTTTCTGCGCTCCCTGGCCCAGGACCAGGGCAACAAGGCCATAGGGATCATCCTCTCCGGCACCGGCACCGACGGCACCCTGGGGCTCAGGGCCATAAAGGGTGAAGCCGGCATGGTCATGGTCCAGGACATGGCCTCGGCTGAATATGACGGCATGCCGTCCAGTGCCATTGCCACCGGCCTGGCCGATTACATCCTGGCGCCGGAGAACATGCCGGCCCAACTGCTCAAGTACGCCCAACATCAGGAGCGGATAAAGGCAAGTACCATCAGCAGCGACGATGAGAATATGCTCAGCGCCCTGCAGAAAATCTTTATCCTGCTGCGGGCTGCTACCGGCCACGACTTTTCCCTGTATAAGAAAAACACCATCTGCCGGCGCATCGAAAGACGGATGCATGTCCATCAGATCGACAAGATAAATGATTATGTCCGCTACCTGCAGGAGTCTGAGCGCGAAACAGCCACCCTGTTCAAGGAACTGCTCATCGGCGTCACCAGTTTCTTCCGCGACCCCGAGGCCTTTGAGGCCCTAAAAGAGCACTATCTGCCGGAGCTCTTGCAGGACAAGGACAACGACTATCAGCTGCGAATCTGGGTGCCGGGTTGCAGCAGCGGCGAGGAGGCCTATTCCGTTGCCATCATTCTCCAGGAATGTATGGACACAATGGGCTGTCATTTGCCGGTACAGATATTCGGCACTGACCTCGACGACAACGCCATTGACCTGGTCAGGGCCGGACTCTATCCTGAGTCTATTTCAGCGGATGTCAGCCCGGAGCGGCTGCGGAAATTTTTCACCAGGACTGAAAACCACTACCAGATCAAAAAAAGTATTCGCGAGATGGTGGTCTTTGCCCCGCAAAATGTAATCAAAGACCCGCCGTTCACCAAGCTCGACCTCCTCTGCTGCCGCAACCTTCTCATTTACTTCGGCCCGGAGCTGCAGAAAAAATTACTGCCCATATTTTATTACAGCCTAAAGGAGGACGGCATCCTCTTTCTCGGGGCCTCAGAGAGCATTGGTCAGGCCGCCAGCCTCTTCTCGATGGTGGACAAAAAATGGAAAATATTTAAGCGCCACCCGGCAGAGAGGGCTGGTCGGCCGGTGTTAGATTTTGCCACCACCGGTCGGGCCATCCAGATGCCCGTGGCCAAAGAGGCACCGAAACCCATTCCTCCCTTCAAAGAGGCCAACACCATCAGCCTGCTGAAAACAATCCTCAGCCAATCCGACATGCCGCCGGCGGTGGTCATTGACGACAGGGCTGACATTATCTATATCCATGGCCGCACCGGCCACTTTTTAGAACCTGCCGAAGGGGAGACCACCTCCAACCTCCTGGAAATGGCCAGGCCGGGCTTAAAGGCCGGGCTCACCAACGCCATCCGCAAGATGGCTACCGAACGCCAGAATATCATCCAAAAGGGCCTGCAGGTCAAAAATGACGACGACTCCCTTGACGTTGACCTCATAATCAGGCCGCTGCCCGACATGCAAACCGGGCGCCGCGGCCTGATGCTGGTCATATTTGAGGAGGTTGCCCCGCCGCCCGGCAAAAAGAAGGCAAGAACCAGAAAACCTGCCCAGACAGCCAAGCTTGAGGATATCCAAAGGCTTGAAGATGAGCTGCATTACACCAAGGAAAACCTGCAGACCACCATTGAGGAGCTGGAGACCTCCAACGAGGAGCTCAAGTCCACCAATGAGGAATTGCAGTCCACCAATGAGGAGCTGCAAAGCACCAATGAAGAGCTGGAAACCTCAAAGGAGGAGCTGCAGTCGTTAAATGAGGAGTCGGCGACGGTGAACTCGGAGCTGCAGAGCCGAATCGACGAGCTGGTGGCGGCCAATGACGATATCAAGAACCTGCTTGATGCTACTGATATTGCCTCACTTTTTCTTGATATCGACCTCAACATCAGGCGTTTCACCTCTAAAACCACCGAGGTCTTTCCCCTCACCGCCACCGATCTCGGCCGGCCGATCAGACATTTCGCCTCCAGCCTCCAGGGTGTCGACCTTCATGAACACGCCCAAAAAGTGCTGCAGGACCTGGAAAAACAGGAGCTCGAGGTCCCTGACAAGAGCGGCCTCATTTATCGCATCAGGTTACGGCCCTACCGCACGGTTAACAACGTCATCGACGGCGTCGTCATAACCTTTGAGGACATCACCAGATTACGACAGCTGCTCGAGCAGGAAAGAAGACTGGCCGCAATTGTCCGGGACTCCAACGATGCCATCACCCTCCAGGACCTCCAGGGCAATATCATCGCCTGGAATAAAGGTGCCGAGGACATGTATGGCTACAGTGAAGAAGAGGCCTTGAAAATGAATGCCGACAGTCTTGTCCCCCCGGAGGGCTTAAGTGAATATCAAGCCGCTAGCGCCAGAGTTCTTGCCGGTGACAAGGTCGAACCCTTCATGACCAAACGCCTGACTAAAGATGCCAGATCCCTGCAGGCATGGATTACCGTCACCAGACTGGTCAATGAACAGGGAGAAACGGCTTTTATCGCCACCACAGAAAGAGACATGGATAGGTTGAAGCAATAGGCCATGGGGGGCACCCAGGAGGTATAATGACCAAGAGCAGCACTGGACATTCGACAAACACCTTTAGAGCCCTGCAGAAGCGGGCCGAGGCCTGGATACAGGACAATGAACGCGCCCCCAAGCACTCTGCCCACACTGATACCAAAGAACTCATCCACGAACTCTACACCTACCATATTGAACTGGAGCTGCAGAACGAAGATCTGCGCCACGCCCAGCAAGAGCTTGAGGTGTCGCGCAGCCGCTACGCCGAGCTCTACGACTTTGCCCCCATCGGCTATCTGACTCTGAGCGCCAAAGGCCTGATCATCGAGGCCAACCTGGCGGCGGCCGACATGCTCGGCCTGCCCAGGGGCGATCTCCTCAACAAAAGGTTCTCCTCCTTCATCGTCGCTGATGATCAGGATATTTTCTACCTCAACCGCCGCAAGCTTCTCGACACTGAAAATAAACAGTCCTATGAGCTACGACTGCAGAAACAGGACGGCTCTGTTTTTTATGGCCAACTCGAAACGGATGCCAATTGGCAGTTGTGCGATCCACCAGGACAATTCCGGGTGGTACTTGCCGACATTTCGCCCAGAAAAGAAGTAGAGCAGGACCTTCTCCGCGTTAAGGATAGATACCGCGGCATTGTCATGGACCAGCACGACCTGATCTGCCGCTTTGACCCCAAAGGCCGGATTACCTTTGTCAACGATGCCTATTGCCGCTGTTTCGGCGTCCGCCATCAGGACATCCTCGGCACCAATTTCCTTCCCGACATCCATAAGGACGACCTGCCCCTGGTGAGGGATCATTTTAAGAACCTGACCAAAGTCAAACCAGACAAGACCATCGAACACCGGGTCTACCTGCCCAACGGCGAGCTCCATTGGCAACAGTGGTGCGGCCGGCTCCTCTACGACAACGAGGGTAAGGTCATTGAGTGCCAGGCCGTCGGCCGGGACATCACAGCAATAAAAAATGCTGAAGAACAATTGCAGCACGAGGTCAAACTACGGCAGCTCTTCATGGACGCCCTGCCCTGTTATGCCCTGCTGGTGCGATACAACAGCCGCGAGATCGTTGCTGCCAATAAGGCGGCCAGGGCCGCAGGGGCCAAGCCGGGAAGGCAATGCTTTACCATCTGGAACAAGAGCGACAGCCCCTGCTCCTGGTGCCGGGCCCCAGCTCTTTGGGAGAGCGGCGAAGCCCAAAACGAGCAATTCTGGGCCCAGGACATCTATCGCGACGCCTACTGGATCCCGGCTGGCGACGACCTCTACCTGCACTACGCTTTTGACATCACCGACAAACAGAAGGTCAAGGATGCCCTGGAAAAAGCCCGTCATGAACTTGAGGACCGGGTTAACGAGCGCACCCTTGAGCTCCAAAAGACCCACGAACAGCTCCTCCACTCGGCCAAGCTGGCCGCCGTGGGCAAACTTTCCGCCTCCATCGCCCACGAGTTCAACAATCCCCTCCAAAGTGTCATGACCATCATCAAAGGCATTGGTCAATACGTGCCCATGGAGGAGCAGGAAGAACAGCTCGTGGCTCTGGCCCTGCAGGAATGCAACAGGATGAAGCAGCTCATTGCCAATTTGCAAGACTTCTACCGCCCGACCTCAGGCAAGGTGGCGCCGGTTGATCTCCATACCACCATCGACGCCCTGCTGTTGCTTTGCAAAAAAGACTTTAAAACCAGAAAAATAGCGGTTGAAAAGAACTATGACGCCACCATGCCGCCCATTATGGCGGTGGCCGATCAGCTTAAGCAGGTCTTTCTCAACCTGTTGAACAATGGTGCCTATGCCTGTGAAGGCGGCGGCACTATCACCATTACCACGGAAAAAAATGGCGCTAACAGCATCATCCATATTCAGGATACCGGCCGCGGCATTGACCCGGCTGATGTCAGCCATATTTTCGAGCCCTTTTTCACCACCAAACCAGAGCTAAAAGGCACGGGTCTCGGCCTGTCGGTAAGCTATGGCATTATCAAAAAACATGGGGGTGACATTGCCGTCCAAAGTAAACCAGGCAAGGGTACGGTTTTTTCAATTAGCCTGCCGGTCAAGGGGGGATGCCATGATCAATAAATCCATACTGCTGGTCGATGACCATGAAACCATCCTGACCTCAATCGGCTGGGAACTGGGAAAGAACAACTTTGCCGTCACCACGGCGAGCAATGGCCAGGAGGCCATAGACGCCCTGCAGGAGAGACACTATGACCTGGTCATTACCGACCTGGTCATGCCCCAGGTCGACGGTATAGCTGTTCTGCAAGAGGCCAAGAAACTCTACCCTGACGCAGGCGTCATCATCCTGACCGGCTACGATGACGCTGCTTCGGCGGTAAAGGCCTTAAAGCTGGGCGCCAATGATTTCCTGCTCAAACCCTGCGACATTGACGAATTGCTCTCCAAGGCAAACCGCAGTTTCGAAAGGCAGGATTTACTGCTCACCCTGCAACAGCAAAACACCAAACTTCTCACTGAAATAACGGCCCGCAAGGCCCTTGAGGCTGAACTTCAGCAGTCCCACACTAATCTTGAGCACCAGGTGGAAAAGAGGACCGCAGAGCTCAGCGAAACGGTGAGCAAACTCAACGCGGCCTTAAAGGCCTTGCAAACCAGGGAGGAGGAGTTGCACGAAAAAAATAGGCAACTTCATGACATGAACACAACCCTGACCGTTCTGCTGAAAAGAAGAGACGAGGAACACCTTGATATCAGAAAGGAACTCGCCGCTAAAACAGCGGAATTAGTAGTACCTCTCCTTAAAAAAGCAGAAAACAAAGTAAGCGGTACGGCTCAAAATTATCTGGCAACCGCCCAGGAAAATTTGCGTTCCCTGTTCGCGCAACACTCCCATGATACCCTCTTAATAAATACCAAATTAGCACCGCGGGAATTGCAGGTTGTCAACTATATCAAACAGAATAAATCCTCAAAAGATATCGCCGAGATTTTAGACCTTTCCGTGCGGACAGTTGAGTCCTATCGCGAAAAAATCAGAAAAAAACTCGGGATACAGAGCCAGAAAAAAAACCTAAAGAAGTTCCTCACCTCCCTGCCTTAATACGGTATTTACATACCGTATTCTCCCCAAAACTGCAGTATTGTCCTTCTCTATTCTCTCTCTACAATGACAGATGTCAGAATAGTGTTTGGCGGCCTGCATTCAAGTTGTAACTCCAACTTAGTCTCGGCTTCACAAAAACCTACACTCTTTTACCCTGTACGCATTCACGGCCTTATCTGCCGTTTTTTTTTTGCACCGGTGCTGCCCTGTTAAGTATAGCCTTTTGATTCTCACACAGCATGCAGCACCGACATTGACAAATGTGTCAACACTACATTGAATTCCCTACAGGAGGAAAAACATGAAAATGACCGAGGTGCGCAATAAGGCCAAGAAAATGGGCCTGAAAACTGGAAATTCCACAAAGGTAAACCTGATCAGAAAAATCCAGGAAGAGGAAGGCAATAGCCCCTGCTTCCAGATAAACGGCGACTCGTGCCAGCAAGATGACTGCTGTTGGCGGTCGGATTGCCTTACATAAAAGAACCTCCGCCTGCCTACCAACAAAATGCAGGTTCTGTTCACCACCATGCCCGACCGAAGTGACACCAAAGGGAGGTCAGCAATGCGAACCAAGGCAGTCCTACTGGTTGATGACGAAGAGTCTATCCTGGCATCACTCAGCAACTATCTGAGAAAAAATGGCTTTCATGTCCAAACGGCTCCAAGCGGCGAAGAAGCACTTGTAAAATTAGGCAGTGCTTATTTCGACCTGGTCATTACCGATCTGGCCATGGCGGGCATAAGCGGCATAGAAATCGTCCAGGAAACCAAAAAGCTCTACCCCGACACCTGTGTCTTCATCCTTACCGGCCACGGCAATATGGAGTCGGCAATTGCCGCCTTACACGCCGGCGCCTACGATTATATCCTTAAGCCCTGCGACCCCGAGGACCTGCTCTTGAAGATGACGCATTTTTTTGAAAAACAGGCGGCCCTCAAGAAGCTTAAGCTCTACGAGAAAATCCTACCCATGTGTATGTATTGCAAAAAAATAAGGGACGACTCCGACACGGAATTCGGGGCCGGAAAGTGGTTGCGCTTAGAGGAGTATCTTCACCGCAAAAGCGGCACCGACATCTCGCACGGCTGTTGCCCTGAGTGCAAGGACAAGATGTACCAAGACTGGGTGGCTTAAACGCAGAGAGCGATCATACTTCGCTCCCTCTTACCCGGGCAGTAGTCATAGTGCCCGCACGTTTTTCACCTCAGACAAAGATAAGACAAACCTGCCAGGAAACCAAAACCTACGGAGGATTATCCAATGACGGACAACCATCAATTAGCATGCCGGCGGACTTCAGCCAGAAAGAGGGTCCATGGCGTCGTGGCCCTGACAAACTCAGGCGACATCCCGCTCATTACCAGAATTAACGACATAGGGCCTGGTGGCGTGTCTTTTTTGCATACTGACGACAGGGGCAGAACAGAGGATGAAATA
>JBFFIS010000097.1:0-8054 GCA_041556375.1 Desulfurivibrionaceae bacterium
CCCCAGCGAGGCCCTGAAAATCCTGGACCAACTCGACTCCGCCCGCAGCACCTTAAGCAAACTGGCCGGCCTTAGTGCGGAGGAGAATGACACAGATAAAATCCTGCCCAGCGAAGATACTGGTGAACAGGCGGATGTGGAGGAGTTTGAGGTAGACGATGACACAATCATCGAGTTTGTCGAAGAAGAAACCATGCCCGGCAGCGAGGAAGATGAAGGGGGAACAGGCCTCGGCGTCGAAGAAGGTGGTGATGAAACCAATCAGCCTGGCCCGGAAAACTTCGACAATGGCAGCAGCCTCCCTGATACTACCGTTACCGAGGCTGACGATTGGGATTCTTTTGAGGTCGTGGACGACGATTTTGACATCCTGGAACAGGACGATGTTGCCGACCAGGGTGAACCAGAGGCAGATGAGACTGAAGGGCTTGCGGCAGACGTCGAAATTGTCGGCGAAGACGAGGAGATCCTGGAGGTAGAGTCTGAGCTGGCTGATGATATCGAGGAAATTGACGAAGAAGAACGTGCCGAGCTTACGGCAACAGAACCTAACCTTGATTATGATCAGTCAGTTGAAGAACCGCAAGACGACTGGGACTCCTTTGAGGTCGACGATGATGAGTTTGACATCATCGACCATGACGACTTTGATTCTCAGGATGATGAGAGCGGAGTTGAGGTCGAAGCCCTTGGCGAAGATGTTGAAATCGTTGATGAGGCCGATGAGGCTTTGGAGGCTGCACCAGAGCTGGCAGCTGATCTAGAATCTGGGACTGAACTTGATAGTGCAGAGATGGCGCTGGCAGAAGATGTCGAGGAAATTGACGAAGAAGACCTTGCCGAACTGGCAACAACAGAACTGAGCCAGGGTGACGGGGAGCTTGAGGAAGAACTTTCCCCAGAGGCCAATGGTGACGAAACAACCGAAGAAGCAGCTGACGACTGGGACTCTTTTGAGGTCATGGATGATGATTTTGATATTGTCGATCACGACGACTTTGCCACTCAGGGTGATGAAAGCGGTGATGAGGTTGAAGACCTTGGAGGGGATGTTGAAATCGTTGACGAGGTCGATGAAGTTTTGGAGGCCGAACCAGAGCTGGCATCTGAGCAACGATCTGCGGAGGAAATTGATAGCACAGAGATCGAGGTTGTCGAAGATCTCGAGGAAGTTGACGAAGAAGACCTTGCCGAACTGGCAACAACAGAACCTGGCCTTGATGGAGATGAAAAGACCGCAGAAGGCATGCCAGCAAGCAGTAGGGACAAAAAAGCTGCAGAGGGTGTTGACGACTGGGATTCCTTTGAGGTCGAGGAGGACCTTGACCTTTCCCAACCAGCAGACCTCAACCAGCAAGAATCCTCAAGATCCACGCCAGCCCTGGAAAGATCCATGGACCTCTCCCAGTACCTTGAGCCAGAGGATGCCCTCGTTAACATCCCCAACATTCTCCAAGAAAGCAATGATGAATATGTACGTCAGATTCTTGAACGTTTCATGCCCAAATTCATCAAGATCCCCGCCGGGGTCTATCCTGTAGGCGGCAAAAAAAATCGTAAGACAGACCGGTCTATGGGCAAAGTCAAACTGCCGGAATTTTATATCGGCCAACTCCCCATCACAAATGACCTCTTTGATTTTTTTGTCCGAGAAACAGGCTACGAGACCGAAGCCGAACAACAGGGACACGGCCTCGTCACCTCCGGCCGTCTACGCAGCACCGTGAAACAGGAAACTGGCCGCCATACCCTGGCCATCAATAAAGGTGTCATGACTCGTCAGATTCGGGGTGCCAGCTGGCGTCATCCGGAGGGCCCGGGCAGCTCTCTTGAGAACCGGGGCCATCACCCCGTGGTCCAGGTCAGCCGTTTGGACGCCTTGGCCTTTGCAGCCTGGGCCGGAAAACGTCTGCCCAGCGAGGACGAATGGGAAGCTGCGGCCCGGGGTATGGAAGGTTTCCTGTTGCCGTGGGGCAATGAACTCCTGCCCCTGGCCAACCTGGAGAGCCAACAGGCTGGAAGCACCATACCGGTTAATTATTTCGGCCGGCAATCGATGAGCCCCTTTGGTCTGCTGGATATGCTTGGCAATGTTTTCGAGTGGACCTCGTCGACGTACCACAGCCAGAACGGCAAAGAACTCTATATTCTCAAGGGGGGATCGTGGGCCACAGCCCGGATTACCTGCGCTGATCGTTTAATCGAACCAGCCACCACCTGGTCAAATACTATTGGCTTTAGGTGTGCCGTTGATGCCGAGTAAAGAAATTATTTAGCTGAATCTCTTAATCTCGAATCTTAAGCAAACGCCTCTTCAATAAAGGCATCCTCAACATCATCGGTAATTATAACCTTGCCGATCTGAATGGGCAGGACGAAAAAGGGCCGACCACCAACGCTTTTCTTGTCGGTTTTCAAAAATTCCTTCATCTGGGGGCGATCAAGGTCTGCCGGGATGTCAACGGGAAGGCCGAAGCCTTGTAAAAGGTCCTTCACCCTGGCGGCCTTGTCTTCGGCCAAGAGACTTTTTTTGATAGCAATGGTGTTGACTGCCACCATCCCCATACTAACCGCCATCCCATGGGCAATAGTAAAATTGGAGGCCGCCTCCACGGCATGCCCCAGAGTGTGGCCGTAATTAAGAATACGACGGAGATCAGCCTCCCGTTCATCCGCCTCGACCACCTGCGCCTTGATGGTACAGCAATGAGCAACCATGGCCTCCACCACCGTGGGTTCCAAAGAGAGGATGGCCTTTTGATTGGTGACAAGGAAGTTGAAGAAGTCTGGGTCACAGATAACTCCATACTTCACCACTTCGGCAAGGCCGTTGAGAAGCTCCTCCTGGGGGAGCTCCTTTAACACCGCAGTGTCGACAAAGACGCATTTCGGTTGATAAAAACAGCCCACCAAATTCTTGCCCTCGGGGATATCGACGCCGGTTTTCCCTCCCACTGAGCTATCAACCTGAGCGAGCAAGGAGGTGGGCACCTGGACAAAGGGTATGCCGCGCATATAAATTGCTGCCAAAAAGCCGGTAATATCACCAGTGACACCACCGCCCAAGGCAATAAGGGCATCCTGACGATCAACACCGAGCTGAGCCAGAGAGCTCGCCAGTTTCTCAACGGTAGAAAGGTTTTTACTGGACTCGCCATGGGGAAAGGTCAACAAATCCACAGGGATATCAACATTTCGCAAGGACTCAACAACATGACCGCCAAAAAGTTCGGCGACATTGTCATCAGCGATAATGATATAACGCTTGGCGATCTGCTTCAGTTTAAGTTCCTGCCCAATCTCAGAGAGAACCCCCTCTTTAATCAAAATTGGATAGGCTCGATCCTCTAGACCTACCTGGAGCTGTTTCATACTTCGACCATTGGTATTATTTGATGAGCGGTTCCTGGCCAGGCAAGACAGTGTCACCTCTCTCAAGCGCTGCCAGGCTAAAAAATTTCAGGTTCAATTCCTTCTATTAATAACATATCCCTGAAACGATTGTCATTTTTTAAGTGTGAAGACAAAGCCATTCTTGACAAGAATGGGTGCGATGCTCACAATAACTTGATAGCTCCTTAACGCATACAACTTAGGACAATGAGGCCACCATGACATCAGCAAAAAAAAACAAACTTACAGAAACTACCGAAAAGGTTGGCAAGGCACTGGCCCGTTCGACCTTCAAGACTGAAACAGCCGGCAAGGTGGCCCAAAAAAAAGTTAAAGACCTGGTAGGCAAGGTTTCCAAACGGGCCCATGATGCCATCGATGCTGTCAGCAAGTTAACGGCCGCAGAAAAAGACATAGTAAGCACGAAAACACCGCTTCCCTTCAAGACCGCCACAGGCCTGACCATCCCTCAGCAGATTGGCTTTACTGCCGGTGCTATCCATGACTATCTTGATAAAAATGGCCTGGTTCCGACCACCCGGCTCATCAACGCCATCATGCAGAAAAAAAACAGTAGGGCCAATGTCCTGGCTGCCATCGGCTGGTTGGCCCGTGAGGACAAACTGCAATTCAGCAACGACGGCGAGATGGTTTCTTTGAAATAACCCTTCCTCACTCGTCGTGGTGCAGATCAGCGGTTGCCAGCATACTTCACCGCACCCCGAATTGACATATCACTCCTTTGGGCCCCGTCTGCATGAGGTATGAGCTGAGCTGAGTGCAAAAGGCATAAAAAAAGGGAGGCGTCATAACGACGTCTCCCTTTTTTTATGCAGTAAAAATCAGCTTAGAGCTGGTTTCTTACATGGACTCACCAGAAGCGGCACCCTGCATTTTAACCTCAACCTTCTCGGTCAGGCTTGCATAGTAGAGCTTAAGGTGATCAAGAACCTCGTCGCGACCGAAGTGGTCAACGATCTCAGCGCCTTCGGAAAGGGCCTTACGAAGCTTGGTACCGGAAAGAATAACGCGGGACTCTTTGTCATGAGGACAGGTACGCAGAGAAGCCATACCATCACACTCTGAACAGTAGAAGGTCCAGTCGATCTTCATGGGACGACACTGCAGGTCCTTACCAGCGTCACCGGTGGAGGGGATGCGGTCAAAGATTTCCTGAGCCTCGAACAGACCGTAGAAGTCACCAACACCAGCGTGGTCACGACCAATCAGCATGTTGTTAACGCCGTAGTTCTGACGGAAGGTGGCGTGAAGCAGACCCTCGCGAGGACCGGCATAACGCATATCAAGAGGATAACCTGCGTTGATAACGTTGTCCTTAACGAAGTAGTTCTCGATAAGGATGTCGATGGCCTTAACACGGGTCTCAGCAGGAATATCGCCAGCTTTGAGGTTACCGATCAGGGAGTGAATCAGAACACCGTCACAAACCTCAACAGCGATCTTGGCCAGGTACTCATGAGAGCGATGCATGGGGTTACGAAGCTGAAGGGCAGCAACGTTGGCCCAACCACGCTCTTCAAACATGGCACGAGTCTCAGCAGGAGTCAGGTAAACACCTTTGTACTCGGTAGGATACTCGCCCTGAGAGAGGACCTTAACAGGACCGGCGATGTTAACGTCTTTCTGGTTCATAACCATGATAACGCCAGGATGATCTTCAGGAGCGATCTTCCAGAAGTTGTCGCCTTCAGACTCTTCACCTTCGCCTTTGAAGACCTTCTCGCATTCCCACTTCTTGTCAGCGTCAGACATTGCATACTTCTCGGTGACCTTCATGGTAGCCATAAGCTCACCATCGGCATAGAGAGCAACTTCTTCGCCTTCGCTGATGGCATCGGCCTCAGCCTGGGCAACGTCGAGAGTAATCGGCACAGGCCAGAAAGTACCGTCAGCCATCTGGAAGTTCTCGCAAACGCCTTTCCAGTCAGCCTTTTTCATGAAACCATCAAGGGGAGAGAAACCACCGATACCCAGCATGATAAGGTCGCCCTTAGCGCGAGCACTAACGTCGATTCTTTTCATTCCGGCTGCTCTTTCGATCTCGGCTGCAAGGTCGCTACCGTGTAACAGGGCACAAACCAGTCCTTTACCACCATGGGGGGCTACTAATTTTGACATCTGAAGGTCTCCTTAAAATGGAAATTAAAAGATATAGCGCGCCCTTTTTTACGTTTCAGCCTTTCTCTGTATGACGAACAACAGGAGCCCTGGAGCGTGTAAGTTGGCGCTTCGTTTAACTAAAAAATCTACCAAGCGAAAAAAAGGCTCATGGTGCTAATGAACCATTATTCATTTTCGTTGGCCTATATATAGTTAGTTGGCATTTTATGTCAAGGAAAACTTCTGAAGCCAACTGAATCCTCACGGAATACGCACACCTTTGATAGAGTGCACCGTTTCTCTCATTTCCAGAGTCTTTTTTAGCCACCTCCCCCGCCATCGCGGGCCTAAAAAATTCACAGAACCGAGGTGTAAGGCTAAATCCCCCTTGCGCCTCTTTCACGCGCGCCTCTTAAAACATAATAGGCGCCTAAGCCTATCCCCTACTAGCAAGGGCTGAGGTGGCCAAATAAAAAGAGGCAGCCCCAAAGGGACTGCCTCCAACCTTATAAAAACATGCACCACCTATAACCACAAAAAAAAGACGCACCTCTCGGGTGCTGTCTTTTTTCAGAAAGGCTCTTTACCTACAAATCAAACTTTTTTGTCAAAGAGAAGACCGACAAGCTCATTGAGCTTTTCACGAAGGGCAAGAATCTCTTCGGAGGGAATCTGACGGATAAGCTCGCCGCTTTCCCTCTCGGTAACCTCCATAACAATGTCCTCGGTTCCTTCGTGGACGGAAAAACCAAGCTTGGCGCCCATGGCATCAAAACGTCCCTGAATCTCTTCAGCCAAGGTGCTGAGATCTTCCGAGGAGAGCTTCTGGGCCTCCCTGCCGTGCAGGGCTTGGTCATCCAGACTGCCTTGGGCTGAATCTCCGCTCTTTTTAACCGGAGACACCTGCGGCTTGGCCTTATCTTCCATCTCAACGACAGAAACCACAGGCTGGCCTACGCCTTTAATCTCTGCACTCACATTAACGTCCATAACAACGACCTCCAACTTCCTCTATTTCTGGCTCCTAAACCAACCGAGCCAATTAACACTTTTAATACCCTAAATTCTTTACACATTCTTGCCATAAGCGGCCAAGGCTCGCTTGCCCTTATTCATCCCCACAAGCTCACCCTGAATCTTGGTGAGCTTATCTTGGGCCAGGGCCATACATTTGTCTTCCGTCACCCTGATGCGCTTAATCAAAACGGCATATTCCTTCTTCATGGGCACATCGCCCATTCTACTGAAAATCTCCTGACGCTTCGCTAACAGGGGAACAAGCCGTTCATCATAGCCTTCGAGGGCCAAGAGCTCCTCGACTTCCTTGGTAATCCACAGAAGATCCCTGTAGAACGACTCATCCATAACAATAGCCTCCATTGTCCCCTGTTAATATACTGCCTGGAAGGCGCCGCGCTCGATTTTCTCGGTTGGCCGGCAAGCAGCAAGATCATCCGTTGTTGCTGCCTTTCTATTAGCAGCCAAGGTCACCCAGGCCTCAATAAGAGGCTCGACTGTCCGGATGGCGTTATCAAGCATGCCGGGGTCATTTTCTATATTACCCTGGGTAATCTCAGTGGTGAGGTAGAAATAAAGATCATTGAGGTTGGCGGAAATTTCCCCTCCCTCCTCCATATTAAGGGCCGAGTGAAGCTCGGTAATTATGGCCAGAGAACGACTGACATTTTCGCCTTGCACCTTGGTATCCCCCCCGACAATAGCATCCCGGGCTGTGACAAGAGAGCTGCCAAGGGCCTGATAAAGACGGGCAACAATCTCCGCTGGATCCAAGTTCTTGAGTTCATTCTGTTTGTAGGCGGAGCAGGCTTTTTGCTGATTCTGATACATAATTTAATACTCCTTATTTTTTACCATAGATACTTGCGCTTAACTGGGCTAACGATGTTAGCTGCTGCTCCAAGGCTCCTGAGGTGGCATGATAATCTGCCATCAACCCTTCCAAGGTCAGAAACTGATTGCGGAGAGTCTCCTCTCTTATGGCAAGACGGGTATTGATTCGTTCTATCTGCTCGCCGATGTCGTCAATGGAGGCCTGCAACCCCTCCTCCTTACTGGTCAACACACCGGTTGAGCCACTCAAATAGCTCTCAAGCAGACTGTCAAAACGCAGGGCCACGCCCTCGTTGCCATCTTCGTCGTTTGTGAAAAAATTTATAACATCATCGCCATGCTCTTCCACGGCTGCTGTCAACACGCCACTATCCAGGCTCAATTTGCCGTTGCGGTCAACATCAATGCCCAACTTGCTGAGGCTGTTTATATTCCCTGCAACACCATCCACCTCAGCATAGAGCATCCTTTGCAAATTAGAGCGCAGGTGCCGGGCAGTGCTATCTCCCTGCAGGGCCCCGGCAGTACCAGTCTCCTCATCGTAGTCCTGCAATGCGTCAAAGGTTTCAATCAAGGCATTATACTGTTCAACAAAAGCTTCGACCTTAGTCGTCACAGTCTTATGGTTCTCCCGGATGGTTAAGTCAAACGGGTTCCCTGGGTCGCTATCCTTGAGGGTAAGGGTCACC
>JBFFIS010000098.1:0-8043 GCA_041556375.1 Desulfurivibrionaceae bacterium
AAATTGATGGGTGATGCCGCCCATAGCATTAAGGGTGCTGCTGCCAGCCTTGGTGTTGAGACCTTGCGAGATGTTGCCTATGATATAGAGAAGGCTGGACGTGAAAATGATCTGGACGCCGCTTCTGCTTCCCTGCCCGCCCTCGAAGCTCTCATTTCTGAGATTTCCACCTTGAAATAGGTCATCTCAGAGAAAATTTTTTTGCCGTAACTGTTTAAGATCTCGTATAAATCAACACCTTGTTTCGATCGTGCACTTTCTGTTCTTTTGGCGCCTCTCCCGCCAGCCAGTTTTATCTTGGTATAAAATAACACAAATTCCTCACTGATGCCTACCGCCAAAACCCTTGTTCATAAATTTAATGATCTCAAAACTCTGCCCCATGTGGCTATTCGTGTGACCCAGCTGGTCAACTCCGAGTCAGCCAATATGAAAGATTTTGAGGAGATTATTAAGCTCGATCCCATTCTCGTCATTCGCCTGTTAAAACTTGTTAATAGCCCCTATTTTGGCCTTGTTAACAAGGTTGAATCCATCTCAAAGGCCGTGGTCTATATCGGCATGAAAAATTTGAGAAATATGGTCGCCATTGAGGCCATTCGCAATCTTTTTAAGGAGAATGACGACCAGGGATTTTCACGGCGGCAGTTATGGAAACACAGTGCCACCGTGGCCATTTTATCGAAAATGATCGCTGAGCGTATATTTGGCCTGGCTGGCGAGGATGAGTTTCTCGCCGGCATTATTCATGATATCGGTCTGATAATTGAGGATCAGCTCACCGGCAAAGAGCTGCGTGAAGTTGCCAGATTGTATAGTGATGGCGATAAACCCATCACCAAATACGAAGAGGAGATTATCGAGACCAACCATTGCCGGGTGGGTGGCCTGTTGGTCTTTGATTGGAATATGCCCGAAGAGGTCGTGGAGGCCATTAAGAAACATCACGACCATGAAAAGCCCTATCCCTTGCCCAGTATCACAAGTATTTTGCATATTGCTGAATACATATCAGCTCGCCTGCAGTATGGCGTCGTCCTTGGTCGCCAAGACCCCCTCCCTGGATATTTGACTTCCCATATGAAGAGCCGGATGGCCGATTATAAGGTTCTTATTAAAGATTTTCCCGCAGAGGTGGAGAAGGCAGAAGAGCTTTATAGTGAAGAGGAATAATGGACGATCTATTTTCTGCGGTTTTTGATGAACTACTCGATAGTGATGAGGAGAGCTTGTCCCTTCTCAGCTCAATTAGCTCCTTGTTGCCTGGGGTATCTGCGGCCATTGTTGATGAGGATGGTCAGGTCGCTGGCGACTTACCCAAGGAGGCTACGGAAAATCTTGACTCCCTGGTCTCTCAGGCTCAGGGGGTGTCGACAATCGTCAGTGCGGAAAATTCTCAGGGAGAATGGGGCTATGCCTTATGCCTGGCACCTCCAGATACTCTGGTTTTTAGTCTGCCTTCATTCGAAGGGGATATCAGCGCTGATCCGCTCATTTCACAGTTGTGTGCCAATACCTTTCAACTCGCTCTTGCCCGTGAAGATAAAGAAGAGGCCGTGCTCGAGTCGCAGCAGCTTCATCGCCAGATTGAGGTACTGAAAAAACAGCATGCCAAGCTCATCGATGACAATCATGACCAATATATCCTTATCCAGGAAAAGGAAAAGGAGTATGCCAAGGAGCTTGAGGAAGAGATTGCCCGGCAGACCAAAGAATTACGGGCAAAAAACCAGCAGCTTGAAGATGCCAGTAGGTTGAAGAGTGAGTTCCTGGCCAATATGAGCCACGAGCTGCGCACACCAATGAATGCCATTATCGGCTTTTCAGGTCTTCTTCTTGAGGCGGAGCTCAACGAGGAACAGCATGATTTTGTCCAGACCATCAGTAAGGCGGCTGATAGCCTCCTGGTCTTGATCAATGATATCCTCGACTTGGCTAAAATTGAATCTGGTAAGCTTGATCTGGCCTCGGATACTATTCATCTGCAAGATCTTGCCCGCAGTGTCAGCGATATGTTAGCCGCCCAAGCAGCCAGTCGGGGTAACAGGATCAGTGTTAAGGTGGATCCTTCTCTGCCGACCTTGGCTCAGGGCGATGAGGTCCGCTTGCGCCAGATTTTAATTAATCTAGTGGGCAATGCCTTGAAATTTACCGAAAACGGTTCTGTGGAAATAGTTCTGAAAGGGGGAGGGGGGGCAGAATCATCTCATGTTATTTTTGAGGTTTGTGATACCGGTATTGGTATTCCTAGCCATCGTCTGGATGCTATCTTTGAAAAATTCACCCAGGCTGATGGCTCAACCACAAGAAGATTTGGCGGCACTGGTTTAGGGCTTTCTATCTGCTGTCAACTTGTCGAGCTCATGGGCGGCCAGATTGCCGTAGAAAGCAGCGAGGGGGTTGGCTCAGTCTTCCGTTGCATTATCCCTATGGGCAAGGTCAGTGCCGAGGCCGAGGATGCCAAACAGGCCGCCACTATAGCAGGGCCTGAGGCCTTAGAGGACCAGGCTGCAAGTATTGCCGTGCTTCTTGTCGAGGATAACCTGGTGAACCAGAAACTTGCCAAGATCCTTATTCAGCGCCAGGGATGTGAGGTGGATGTGGCCGGAGACGGTCTTGAGGCCCTGGCGCAGCTCAAGGAAAAAAAATATGACCTCGTCCTCATGGACATTCACATGCCGAATATGGATGGTTTGGAGACAACACGGAAAATTCGTGAAATTGAAGGAGAGGATGAGGAGAGGGCAGGATACATCAGCCTTCAGGGTGCAGGGGAAAGGATACCTATTGTCGGCTTGACGGCCAGTGCCCGTAAGGAAGATGAGGAAAACTGCTATGAGGCCGGGATGGATGGTTTCCTGACCAAGCCCATTAATAAGGACAAGTTTGCCGAAACCCTAAATACTTACAGGGAGAGGGTCGGAAGCCAGGCGTAAATGTTTTGCCTTTTGTTCGTTTGTCAACAGCGGCGCCTGTCTGGCCCTGTTTCTCTCAAGCCGTTCCTGGCTGCAGCACCCTCTGGACTTCTGTTTCCAATTTGTCCCAGGAGTAGGGTTTGGTTATATAGCCATCACATTGATTATTGAAGGACTTGAGGATGGTTTGGGAATCGTCAAGGGCTGTTGTCATGATAATTTTTACCCTTTTGTCGTTATGATTGTCATGCTCGGCCTCAACCCGTCGTATCGCCTCAAGGGCCTCATGGCCATTTAGGCGAGGCATCATAATATCGAGGCAAACGAGGTCATATCCCTCGCCATTGTCAAGCTGCCGGGTGAAAAGCTTCACAGCCTCCTGGCCATTTTCCGTGACGTCAATCTCTCCGTATTTGGTCAGGAAATTGAAGAGAACCTTGCGGGCAATAAAGTCATCTTCAGCAATTAAGATTTTCATAGAAATATCCAAACGTTCTTTTAACTGCGGAGAACAAAATGATTTTCCAACCGCATTATAAGAAAGAGCTCCATGATGTCATTAGAAATATTTATGATCTCCACCTCTCCGCCGCCGGCGTCGACCAGGCTGTTTTTCATCGAAATGAGCAGGCCGATACCCGATGAGTCGATCATCTCAGTTGCTTTCAAGTCAATAATGATTCTTTTTTCACCCTCATTAATCAGGCCAAGAAGTTCTTGGCGTAATTCATCACAGTTGGAGGCAATTAAATCAATTCCAGGTGTAATCTTAACAGCCCCATCTTCTTTGACAATGTCACTCATGATATTTCTCAGTGAAGGATGAAAAAAAGAGCTGGCCGCAGCGCCTCCCGCTTAATGGCCAACCTCTTTGCTCAGATATAAAATATTGCCTTTGTCGTTGTAACGCATGCTGTAGCCGTATTGCTGAAGGGAGTAAATTCCCCGACCGCTTGTCTCTTCAGGCTGAACAGGTACAAGGCTGGAAATTTGCCGCCAGTGAAATCCTTCACCCTCATCGCTAATGGTAATCGAAATGTCAGAGTCTTCAACCTGGACATCAATGTGAACCTCTTTGTCTGGGTCCATTTTGTTGCCATGGATGACAGCATTGTTCAGGGCCTCGCGGACCAGGTACATGAGGGCAAATAAGTTTGTTTCTAGTTCTATTTCTTTTATGAAATCAGATAGTTGGCCGACTGTGTCGTTGACACCGCCAAAGGTAGAGTTCAGTCGATGATGAAACCGGTGGATGTTTTCATGGCGTTCAGCGGCTGTCATCGCGGCAATTTTGGGGGGAAAAGTTTTTTGATGGTTTTATTTTTCGGCCACTTTTGCGGGTGTGTCATGAGCTAATTATTTCATCCAGCCAAAAGGAAAGTCAAATTTTTCTTTGCCGGTTGAAGGCGCTGTGGAGGCCAAACTGTGTCTGAAGAGTGGGGGGCGATTCCTGGGAGAACCGGTCACGGGTATCCTTCATGATAAGGGGAGAAATTCCTCAAGGCGGTGGCAGAGAGTGCCGTGGGCGGTCAGGGTAATCTCTCTGGTTTCCGGGGTTGGGGAGAAAATTTCTATTTCCAGGTAATCACTGGGGGTGAGATCGCCGAGACGCTCAGGCCATTCTATGACGGTGAGACCCTGACCATAGATGTACTCCTCAAAGCCGAGTTCCTCTATTTCTTCTTCACCGGCGAGGCGATAGAGGTCCATGTGGTACAACGGAATACGACCAGGATATTCATGGAGGAGGCTGAAGGTCGGGCTGGTGATATAACAGCTGGCGGGAACCTGTAACCCCTTGCCGATGGCTTGGGTTAAGGTGGTTTTTCCGGCGCCAAGATCTCCGGTAAGAAGAATTATATCGCCGGGCTGGGCCACGGAGCCGATCTGATAGCCGAAGGCCATGGTTTGTTCGACCTCTGCAAGGGTAATATGGGCTGATTTTTTATCGGCCATTGGTTTCTACCTTTTTATGGCAGAAGAGGCAGCGGTATTTGGGAGGGTGGTCTGTTGGCAGGGGGACATCGCCCTCCGGGTAATGGCAGGATTCGCAAAATTTCTCCGCTGCTTTTTTGCCCATACTGTAAAAACGTTGATGGTTGTCATCAAAAGGTATTCGGGCCGTGCTTTCTTCGGGGGCCCGGAGGAGAAAAATGAGTAAGGCGGCACAAACGATGATAAAGATAGTGTTATACAGTAGAGTGTTATTCTTTGAGTTTGGCATGGCAAGCGTCCTAGTGTCCCATTTCAAGGGCTGAAAAGGGGATGAGTTTTAACTTAAGAGCCAGGATCAGGCTCTCCATAATAAGCTGGCAACCAAAGCGATTTTTGCCGGCCAAGAGTAGTAGCTGGGTATGGCGCTGATGATTTTTAATGAGTCTGTTGAGGCGGAGCGGATCATGGCCGGGGTTAAGGATGGAAGCGCCAATCTCCTCGCCGGAGATCATGGCCGGCAGAATTCCTTCGCCAGTAAGGCCGGAGGCTAAACCGGCGGCATCACCAGCCAAAAAGATATTGTTGAATTTCCAGCCGCGGAAATCAAAGTTTATGTTGGCTGCCTCTGGCTTTAAGCCAAGGTAATCAATATCGCGGTCCTCCATCCAGGCATGCAAACGATGTTTAAGGGTCTTGGGGGACATATCCCCACGAAAGCAATAGGCCCCCACCGAGGTCCTTTGGGCCTGGGGAAAAATCCAACAATATCCGGTGTTAAATTTTAGGGGGTCAAGATGCCATACCATCTCTGTCAAAGAGGATGGGATGTGGTAGTGGATGCCGACTCCTATTTTTTGAGCAGGAAGAGAGAGAAAACGCCGCACCAGGGAATTTGAGCCGTCCGCTCCAACCAGAAAGTCAAAACTGTAGGTGCCGTTACTGGTCATAACCGCGGAATTGGTTATTTTTTGGACCGTCGTTTCACTGAGGATTGTTGCGCCAGCCTCAGTTGCCGCCCTTGCCATCCATTGTCCGAGGTCTTCTCTGTTCACCGTGGAGACCATGGCCTCCTTGCTAATCAGACTGGTTTGCTGGAAGGTTGATGAAACATTCTGGATGGGAAATTGTCGTTCAACAAGTTGAGGGGGGATGACCGTACTGAGTCCAGACCACGTTACCCCGCCAGCGCAGGTTTTGGGGCCGATTTTTTTGTTTCTTTCACAGACCAGAACCCGTTTGCCCCTCGCTGCTAAGATCCTGGCACAACTTAACCCGGCCGGGCCAGCACCGATAATTATGGTATGAAAATGATCATGGCTCATGGTAAGTGTCGATAGCTTAAGGATAAGTGGCAAAAGTAGTGGCAGGTGGTTTGTTGTGCAAGAAAAAACTTTGACCTGCCCACGCTTTGAGGTAGTTTTACCGTAACCTGTTACAAGATACCACATCCTGAGCCTTGCTGGCTGACTACCTCTTTTGTTGGCGGCCTGCACATTGAGCTCACCCAGGCATCGCAGACCTCTTTCGCCTTTCTCTGGCAACCGGTGATAGATTTTTTTGGGTTGAATGAAACAGTAGACATTGCAAATATCTTGAGGGCGAGAGGCGTTTGGCTGGCGCAGGCCGCAGCTTTACCCTCTGTTTTTTATGAAAATCTTAACATATCTGGAGAGAACACATGGGATTGTTATCGGCAAGTAAGAGCAGCCGGGCAAAAAGCGGAGGTTCCGCTATTTTTATAGCAGTATTGCTGATTATTTTCATGATAGCAGCTGCCCTCCTGTTTTACGTTAACGAGCGTGAGCAACCAACCATTGTGCCGACGCCCCTGCCTCCCTTACTTGGCAGCCTGACCGATATTCATTTTGAGGCCGCCGATCAGAAAAGCGGCTTACGCCATGTTCAGGTCACCATTGTCCAAAACAATAAGTCTGTGTCCCTTATTGATAAGATCTTTCCACGGCGGAGCTGGATAGGCCAGTCCGGCCCCCGGGAAATGGCTTTTACTGTCACTCTTGATACGGTTAGTCTCGGTCTTGCTGATGGTCCGGCTGAAGTGATCATTAATGCCCGCGATTACTCCTATTGGCGTTTCGGGGCCGGGAACGACAGCCAGGTCATTGTGCCCGTCGCCTTTGATACCAAGCCCCCCAAGGTCACGAAACAAGACTCACCTCGTTACATTAAGCAGGGTGGCGCCGGGATTGTCATGTATAAGATGTCCGAAGAGGTGCCTCGTCATGGGGTGAGCGTCAATGGTTATTTCCATCCAGGTTTTCCTGTCGAAGGCAAGAATGGTCTTTACGGCGCCATGATCGGCTTGCCTTTTGATACAGAAAAAATTACCGATGCCCATGTCCTGGCTGAGGATGCTGCCGGTAATCAAGGCAAGGCCCCCTTTGGGATGATTGTCAAAAAAAGGGCGTTGAAAAAAGATACAATCAATATCCCCGACTCCTTTCTTGATCTTAAAATTCCGGAATTTTCTCAGTATTATCCTGAGATGACCGGCTCTAATGTTGACAAGTATCTCTATGTCAACAATACGGTGCGTAAAGAAAACAATGTGAAGTTCCGGGAACTCTGCTCATCGTCCCAGCCTGAGAAACTATGGAGTGGGCGATTCGGGAGGATGCCCGGGGCCGGCCGGGCCAGCTTTGCTGACCATCGTTCTTATATGTACAAGGGTAAGAAGATCGACAGCCAGGTTCATCTCGGCAATGATATCGCCTCGGTGCGCCATGCCCCGGTTAAGGCCGCCAATACCGGCAAGGTTGTCTATGCTGACTACCTTGGCATCTACGGGAATGTTGTTGTTCTTGATCATGGCACGGGTGTTTTCAGTCTCTATTCCCATATGAGCCAAATTGCTGTTGCTCCTGGGGAGATTGTCAAGAAGAACGGTCTGCTCGGTGCCACCGGCACCACAGGTATGGCCGGTGGAGATCATCTCCATTTTTCCATGCTGGTCAACGGCGTTATGGTGGATCCCCTCGAGTGGTGGGATGCCTCCTGGCTTGATCTCCATATTGAGAGTTATCTGAAGTAGGGTCTTCGTGTGTCCAAGATAAAAATCCTCCCCGAGGATCTTGCCAATAAGATAGCTGCTGGTGAGGTCATTGAAAGACCGGCCTCGGTGGTTAAAGAATTTGTCGAAAACGGTATTGATGCCCAGGCCCGCAATATTATTGTC
>JBFFIS010000099.1:0-7944 GCA_041556375.1 Desulfurivibrionaceae bacterium
CATTGAGCTCATCAGTAACCTGGCCCGCATCCTCTCTCTCTCCATTCGTCTTTTCGGCAACATCATGGCGAAAGAGACCCTGCTGGCCATTTTATTTCTGTTGGCTGGTGCCTATTTCGGCCCCCTGCCAATCCTCTGTCTTGGTGTTCTGGTTTCCTTTGTCCAGACCATGGTTTTTGTCCTGCTCACCGTGATCTACTTCAAAGGCTCCCTGGAGCACGCCCATTAAAAAATTAATAACCGTGTGGTTATTTACTTAGGAAGAAGGCCAAAAAATATTTACTTTTCCCCAAGGAGAAAAAAATGAAAAAAGTTAGCGTTATGACTGCAATGATGGTTCTGGGTATGGCCAGTGTTTCTATGGCTTCTGAGGCTGCTACCGCTGCCGCTGCTGGTGGTGTTTCCAACATGGCTCTCGTTTGTATCGCCGCTGCCCTTTCCGTAGGCCTTGCTGCCCTCGGTTGTGGTATTGGTATGGGTTCCGCTTGTGAGGGTGCCTGTGTTGGTACCGCTCGTAACCCTGAGGCTTCCGGTAAAATCACTGTAACCATGATTCTTGGTATGGCCCTCATCGAGTCCCTGACCATTTACGGTCTGGTTATCTCCCTGATTCTGCTCTACGCCAACCCCCTCAAAGATATGATGTAAGATATCTTTGCCGGGCAGGTGCCTAAAGGCGCCTGCGGGTTTGAAGAGTTCTAAGGGCTGTGGATTTCTTTCCACAGCCCTTTTTTTATTTTTTCTCCAGCCACTGCCTGTCACCCATACCTACCAACGCCTTACCCCATTTGCTTGTTGACGTGACAAGCCGTCACAACCTATACTTTAGATGTAACCCCCAGAACTTATTACTCTTAGCTAGGCGTTGACCATGTTCGCACGCTTTGTCATTTTCAGCCTGCTCTTCTCCTGCCTTTTTACCGCCACTGTGGCCGTGGCCGGCATAAAACGCGTGGTCTTTATCCGTTATCGCATTCCCACCTCCCATTTCAGCACGGTGGTCGATGGCTTCAAAAAAATCATGACCGAACGTGGTTTTCAGGAGGGGGTTGATGTTGACTATATTGACATCCTCACCCGGAGTGCTGACAGCACCTCGGTGCCTGATGTCTTGACGGCGGTGCAGCAGTGGCAGGACAAGGCTGACATGATCATTACCTGCGGCTGGGTCTCCATGCATGCCCGTAACCAACTTCAAAAAAGTCAAACACCCCAGCTCTTTGTCCCTGTCCTGGAGTCTGTCGCTTTGAAGATGCTGCCTTCTCTCCGCGAGCCTCCAAGGACAAACCTTTCCGGGCTCTACCTCATGTATCCGCCCGAGAAGATCCTCCGTCTTACCCGCCTCCTGCTGCCGCAACTCCAAAATTACGCCTATGTCTATGATTCACGCATCCCTGCCGATGTCATCTTCAAGTCTGCCTACGAAGAGCTCACCACTGCAAACCGCCATGGCATCACTATTTACTTTCTCGATCTCGCCGAGGGCGTAGACAGTGTGCTTGCCAGCTTCAAAAGCCTCAACATCGAAGCTTTTGGCGGTATTGTCGGCTCCTTCAGGCACCAGAAAGAACTCGCCGTCAGCGGCCTGCCAGTAATCACCTCTTTCACCTTGGATATTGAGCGCCACGAATTAGCTGAGCATGTCCGTGAAGGCAATGTTGTGGCCGGGCTCTATAACCCCTTTCGCTATTGCGGCGAGCAGGCCGCTGAAATGACTGCCGATATCTTTAGCGGCAAAAAAACCATCGGCCAGACTCTTCCCCGACCCTCCATGCAGATCGCCTTTATTAATCTGCAAACAGCAAACCGTCTCAAACTCAAGGTACCTTTTGCAGCCCTTGAATCAGTAGACATTGTGATCAAATAGATGCGTAAATGGCCCTTGTTATACCGCTTTAAATCGATCCAGCACCTTTTCCTGGCTGCTATCATCCTGCTTATTGCCGTCCTTTCTTTGCCCCTCCTTTTCTCCGGGGTTAAAATTATTAATGACCTTACCCTGCAGTTCAGCCGTGAAATCTTAACGCAAGAACTTCAATCTCAGATAAAGCCGATCAACCTGCGCTACCAAACCCTGGCTCGAGTTGGCTTAGAAGATTCACAGAGCCATGGTCAAGAGATCAGAGAAAGCGCCTATGAAACCTTGCGTCTCTATCGTTATAAAGACAGCGGCTCAATCTTCGTAATCGACTCGAAGGGGACTATCCATATTTCTAGCGACTTTACCGATTCCGCCTCTGCCGATTTTACTTCACTTTTTTCTGCCCTCGGTCAAACACCCGCCACCATCGAATACAGCGTGGCTGGCCAAGAACGCATCGGTGTTGTTGACTTTTATCAACCGTGGGATTGTTACATCGGCCTGGCCATGGACCGCGATGAGCTCTTTGCCCCCAGGAACCTCTTTGTACAAATAAATCTCATAGTTTTAGGTGTCGTTCTGGTCATTGCCGGCCTC
The DNA here is from genome assembly GCA_041556375.1 of Desulfurivibrionaceae bacterium. Lineage (GTDB taxonomy): Bacteria > Desulfobacterota > Desulfobulbia > Desulfobulbales > SURF-16 > BM506. The sequence continues at coordinate 2,459 of JBFFIS010000099.1, forward strand.
TTCGCCCTGGCCATCCACAATTTTGTCATTACCCCCATTCTTCGTCTCACCCGGTTTGCCGATCTGGTCAGCAACGGCAACCTCGACGCTGAAATCCCCGGCTATTTCACCCTTGAACTAGCCACTATGAAGGAAGACATCATGCGCATGGTGGCCACTCTGGTCAGCCGCCAAGAAAAATACCGCGCTGTCTTTAATGCCCCCAGTGACGCCATCTTCATCCATGAGGCCAACACTGACCAGATCCTTGAGGTCAACCAGGCCGTCACTGAGATGTATGGCTACACGCAATCAGAGGCCCTCTCCCTCAATATCGGCAATTTCAGCTCAGGTATTCATCCCTATACTTTGGAGGAGGCTGCCAAGCGTGTCGCCCTCGTTCAGCAGACCGGCCACCAGCGTTTTGAATGGCAGGCCAGGCGCAAAAGCGGCGAACTCTTTTGGGTCGATGTTTCTCTACGCTCCTTCAGCTTTGGCCATACCCTGGGCGTCCTGGCTGTGGTCCGCGACATCGAGGCCCAGAAAAAAGCCGCCCTGGAGCTGGCTGCCGAAAAGGAGCAACTGGCCATTACCTTGCGCAGCATTGGTGATGGTGTTGTCACCACTGATGATCGCGCCCGCGTGATACTGGTCAACAGGGTGGCGGAACAATTAACTGGCTGGAGCCAGGACGAGGCTGCCGGCCGTCCCCTCTCAGAGGTCCTTAACCTCATCTGCAGCATGTCCGGCGACCCCTGCCCAGATCCAGCCAGGGAGGTCCTAAATTCCGGGCGCCAAGTTGAGCTGGCTAACCACACAATGCTTATCGCCAAGGACGGATCAAGAAAAAACATCGCAGACAGCGCCGCCCCTATCTACAATCCGGCCAGCAATGTGGTCGGCGTCGTCCTGGTTTTCCGTGATATTACCGAAAAACAGCGGATGGAGCAGGAGCTCTCCAAGGTTAAAAAGCTCGAATCTATCGGCATCTTGGCCGGTGGCATTGCCCATGACTTCAACAATCTGCTGGCCGCCATTCTTGGCAATATCAGCTTGGCCCGCACCAAGCCCGAGGTCGACGCCTCCCTCGACGAACTTCTTTCCGAGGCTGAAAAGGCCTCCCTGCGGGCCAAGCATCTCACCCAGCAACTGCTCACCTTTTCCAAGGGCGGAGAACCGATACGCCAGACTGCTGATCTCGGTGAAATCATCCGTGATAATGCCACCTTTGTTCTCCGGGGCAGCCATGTCGGCTTTGAGTTCAACATCCCTGCCGACCTCTGGCAGGTGGATATTGACCCAGGCCAGATCGGTCAGGTTATTCAAAACATTGTCCTCAATGCCCGCCAGGCCATGTCCGACACAGGCGGCCTTATTGAGATCACGGCGCACAACTGCCGTGACTGCTCTGAAAATGAAGTGCCGAGTGCGACCTGTGTCCATGTCACCATCAGCGATAACGGCCCCGGCATGTCACCGGAACTGCTGGAACAAATATTTGACCCCTACTTTACCACCAAACAGGAGGGCAGCGGTTTGGGACTGGCCATTTGCCACTCCATTATCAAAAAACATGACGGCGTCTTACGGGCGCAGTCGGAGATAGGCAGGGGGACGACCTTTACCTTTAAGTTGCCGGTGGCCACCAAAGCAAACCCTCAGAGTGAGGAAGCCAGCGCCAAAAAGAACTCTCATCACAGCTTGAAGATACTGGTCATGGATGATGAAGAAATGCTACGCACCCTGGCAATCCAGTTATTTATCGCCCTCGGCCATGATGCCCACGCTGTACCAGGTGGTGCCGAGGCCCTGGCAGCTTACCAACAGGCCATGGAGCAGGGCTCCCCCTTTGACCTGGTCATCATGGACCTGACCATACCAGGCGGCATGGGCGGCCAAGAGGCCGTAGGCAAAATCCTGGAGATCGATGCCACCGCCAAGATTATCGTTGCCAGCGGCTACTCCAATGACCCGGTGATGGCCAACTATAAGGACTATGGTTTTGTGGCCATGCTGGTCAAACCCTATCGTCTGCAGGACCTGGAAAAGGTCATCGACACCATCCTCTAAAAATATTTGCCCTTGGCAAAGAGGTATACCGCTCTAGAAATGCTAATCTCAGTGCTTTTATTGCCCTGCTTGGTATATTCTCAATGATCACCCCTCTGAAACCGACCTGCCCCAAAACGCCCTTTTATTATCCTGAGCATGAATCAAGAACAAGGCATCATCAATCCCATACGCCTTCCAAGCGAACCGGAGATCAAGGGCAACTGCCTGCTTGTTGTTAATCCCTTTGAGGCCCACTATGCGGCTACGACGGCCAAAAAAAAGGGCGGCCGCAGTCATCGCCTCTTTCATTGCCAGCTCATGGCCTTCACTGACACCGCCCCCTTCTCCTACTGGGTCGGGCCGGCGGTGGGGGCGCCCATGGCGGTGATGACCCTGGAGAAACTCATTGCCCTGGGTTGCCGAAAACTGGTAGTCATGGGCTGGTGCGGCGCCCTGGTGCCGGAGCTCAAGGTGGGCGATATCTTTCTGCCCACCTGGGGCCAGAGCGAGGAAGGGGTCTCAGACCATTACCCCCTTGAAACCCAGGCCGCAGCCAGTGACGCCCTGAGCCAAAGCTTGATAGCCTCTTTGAGCGATAGCGGTCTACCCTGCCGCCAAGGGCCGATCTGGACCACAGACGCCCCCTATCGCGAGTTGCCCAGCAAGATCAAGGAATTTGCCGCCAAAGGCATCATGGCGGTGGACATGGAGTTTTCCGCCCTCTGCACGGTGGCCGCCTTCCGCCACATCGAATTTGCCGCCGTCATGCTGGTCTCAGACGAGCTCTATCACGACTCCTGGCACCCAGGCTATACCAGCAAACCCTTTAAGAAAAAAAGCCGCCTCCTTTTTGACCATCTCAGCTCCCTTGTTGCCAACCTATGATAACCAAGACGACAACCATATTTCCAGTTACTCTCGGCTGCCCCAAGAATCGTGTAGATTCCGAGGTCATGCTCGGTCTCCTCATTGAATCGGGCTGCCAGATCGTTGACGACCCTGACCAGGCCGACATCCTGCTGGTCAACACCTGCGGCTTTATCCAGCCGGCGGTGGAAGAGGCCATTGACACCATCATGGACCTGATCACCATTAAAAAAAATCATCCCGGCACAACCCTGGTCGTTACCGGCTGTCTGGTCCAACGATATGGCCGTAAGCTGCAGGAAGAGCTTCCCGAGGTCGACCTGTTCATCGGCACTGACGGCTTCCAGGATATTGTTGCCCACCTTAACAGTCTGCCCAGCCCGGAGATCAGCGTTTATGCGCCGCCCCCCGTCTATGTCATGGACAGCCTGACCCCGCGCCGCCTGACCACGCCGCCCCATCGCGGCTACCTAAAGATTACCGAGGGCTGCTCCAACAAATGCGCCTATTGCATGATCCCCTCCATCCGCGGGCCGCTGCGCAGCCGGAGCCTTGACGATATCGTTCAAGAGGTGGTGGAGCTTGACGGCCTGGCGGTTAAAGAGCTTACCCTGGTCGGCCAAGACCTCACCGCCTATGGTCTGGATTTAGGCAGCAACGCTCCCCGCCTCGACCACCTGATCGAACACATCTTGGCCAACTCATCCATCCCTTGGCTGCGCCTGCTCTACCTCTATCCGGGGCGGCTCAGCGACCAGCTTCTCGATCTTATGGCCCGAGAAGAGCGCCTCCTTAACTATCTCGACATTCCTCTCCAGCATATCTCCGAGCAGGTCCTGAAAAATATGCGGCGGCCCTTTGGCAAGAGACATCTCCATGAGCTGATTGAGCGCATTCGCACCAAGGTGCCGGAGGCCGCCATCCGCACCACCTTCATGGTGGGCTTTCCCGGTGAAACCGACGACGATGTCGAAGAAATTGCTGATTTTCTTCGCCACTATAAATTGCATAATGTCGGGGTCTTCACCTACAGCAACGAGGAGGGCTGCGCCGCCGAACACATGCCAGATCAGGTCGAGGAGCACATGAAACAGCAGCGCGCCGATTACCTCATGGAAATCCAGTCCCACATCTCGGCAGAAATTAACCAGGGTTATGTGGGCAAGAAGATTGAGGTGCTGGTGGAGGGGGTCAGCCAGGAGACCGAGCTGCTCCTCGAAGGACGCAGCCGCTTCCAGGCCCCGGAGATTGACGGCTGCGTTTATATTGCCGAAGGCCAGTGCAACAGCGGCGACCTGGTGACCGTGGAAATTACCGAAGCCCATCCTTACGACCTGGTGGGCCACATCGTTTCATGACAATGGGTGTCTCATTATGCACAAAACAAACTCACCGCACGAAAATCGTGGCGGCTGACGGCCAGTATAGAGCAGGGTATACCTATGACCAATAACGACATATTGCGCCGGCTGCGCTACACCTTCAACTTTAACGACAAAAGGATGATTGCCATCTTTGCCTTGGCCGACCACACGGTAACACGGCAACAGATCAGCGATTGGCTCAAAAAAGAGGATGATCCCGCCTACAGGCGATGTAACGATATGGAGCTGGCAATTTTCCTCAATGGCTTGATCAGCTTTAAACGAGGCAAAAAAGAAGGGCCGCAACCAGCCCCTGAGAAGCAGTTAACAAACAATATTATTTTTCGGAAATTGAAGATCGCCCTTAATCTCCAGGCCGAGGACATAATGGCTATTATGGCCCTTGCTGATCTGCCCATCAGCAAACACGAATTAAGTGCCTTTTTCAGGAAGCCCGACCACAAGCATTACCGCCTCTGCAAAGACCAGATCCTTCGCAATTTCCTCACCGGTCTGCAGCTCAAGTTTCGCGACAACAAACAACCAAAAACAGGTTTCACATGGCCCAGCGCATAAAAATTTTCCTTGTCTGCGCCCTCTTGATTTTCTCTGCCTTTTTGGGCCTTGCAGGGGCCCAGGCTGAAGACAAAGAGCCGTTACGCGTCTTCACCTCGCTGGCGCCGGTGAGCTTTATTGTCGGCCAGATCGGCGGTGACATGGTCGCTGTCCAGACCCTGATTCCGCCCGGCCGCGACCCGCACACCTTTTCCCCCAGCCCACGCCAGATCGCCACCTTGAGCCAGGCCGACATCTACTTCACGGTGGGCATGACCTTTGAAAAAGAGCTGATGCGCCGCCTGACCGCCAGCAACAAAGACCTGCACATCGTTGATTGCAGTATCGGCATCAACAAGAACCCCTTGCCCCATGATCACCACCACCAGCATCACAACACGGCGGGCGATCCTCACATCTGGCTTGGCATCAAGCCCCTGACCCGGCTGGCCCAAAATATCACCGATACCCTCAGCAAGCTGGCCCCTGAGGGGCAACAGCAATTTCAGGAGAATCATGACGTTTTTATGACCCGCCTGACCGGGCTGGAGAAGGAGCTCAGTCATCTGCTGACCCCCTACCAAGGCCGGAGCTTTCTGGTCTTCCACCCCTCCTTCGGTTATTTTGCCGACAGCTTCGGCCTGATCCAGGAAGCCGTCGAAATAGAGG
>JBFFIS010000100.1:0-7898 GCA_041556375.1 Desulfurivibrionaceae bacterium
CCGGCTCCAAGGGGTTATGACCGCCAAAGGCCACCAGGCTGCCGCCGACAAAAACCAGGTCTCCCTGCTGGTAAAAATCCACCAGCTCACCCATGGTGTCAACAATGAGCAGATCCTTATCATCCCAGACCACCCCCGGTTCGCTGCGACACACGACGGCAAAACCAAGATCCTTAAAAAGAGCTGTAATTTCACCACGCCTGTCAATATTGCGCGGCGCAATGACAAAAAAGAGCTCGGGGAAATCCCGGCGCAGTCGGGCAAAGCAGGCAGACAGGATCTCCTCCTCACCCGGATGGGTTGAGCCGACAACGATGATTGTCTTGCCAGCCGGCAGGACGGGAAGGACTTTCCCTGACCGCCCTGAGGACTTAGAGCTCGGCAGGGCAGCATCAATCTTCAGGTTGCCAAGGGCACAGACTTTATCCGGGGAGATACCCAGGGCCACCATCTTTGCAACATCGGCAGCAGTCTGCATGCTCAGAACCTGAAAGCTGTCGAAAAGGGGAGCAAAGAAAAAGCCAAATCTCTGATAACGATCAAATGATGCCGCCGAGATTCTGCCGTTAACCAAAATGGCCGGTGTTTGTGACTTCTTGAGGGTGGCCAGCAAATTAGGCCAAAAATCGGTCTCAACCTGAACATAGAGATCCGGCTGCAGAGTTTTGACAAAATGGCGAACCACCAAGAAATGATCAAAGGGGAAATCAAAGAAAAGGTCAACCACATCAGCAAGAACCTCACGGCGATAATGGGCGCCGCTGCGGGTGGAGGTGGAAAGAAAAATCTGAGCCTCAGGGTAATTATTGCGCAGGCCGCGCACCAGTGATACAACGGATGACACTTCGCCCACCGAGAGGGCATGCACCCAGATCCGCTTTTCCCTGGCCGCAGACAGCCAAGCTGGGCTTGCAAGCCGCGGCCGAGACGAGCCAGAATACGACCACGATAGCGCGGCGTCAGGGCGACAAAAAGGGCCACCGGCACACCCAGCACGACGATAGCAAGATGCTGAACGACATTATAAAAAAAGCGAATAACCAATGAATATTATCCTATTTGATAGCGATGAGATAAAGGACTCGACCGTTGTCCTCTCCGGGCGTCGGGCCGAACATATCATCAAAATTTTAAAAAGCAAAGCGGGGGATACCCTGAAAACGGGAATCATCAACGGCCCGATTGGCACCTCCTCAATCCGGAAGATTTCCGGCTCCACCGTGGAGCTAACTGTAAACGATCACCCAACCCTACCCACCTCTCCCCTCGTTGATATCGTCCTGGCCCTGCCCCGCCCTATTATGCTGAAGAGGGTTCTTGCCCAGGTGGCAACCTTCGGCATTGGCCGCCTCTTTTTGATCAACTCCAACCGGGTGGAAAAAAGCTTTTTCTCCGCCTCCCTCCTCCACGAGGCAAAGATGAGACAGAGGCTGATTGACGGCCTTGAACAGGCCGGCGACTCCCTCCTGCCCCAGGTTTCCATCCACAAACGCTTCCGCCCCTTTGCCGAAGACATCCTGCCGAAAATAGCCACAGAATATAGGGAGATGGCCCTGGCCCACCCAGGCTCGCCCCTTAATCTGGGCCAACTTATGCCCCCACCCCTTGAGGGTAAAATACTTCTTCTTATAGGTCCGGAGGGGGGATGGGTTGACTTTGAGATCTCACTCTTTGCAGCCCAGGGGGTCCGCCCCTTTCATCTCGGCCCGCGCATCCTCAGGGTGGATAGTGTCATCCCCTCTCTGCTTGGCCAGATAAACCTACTGCGTCAACTCTAGCAGACTGTCACCCCCTGACCTTCGCCACCACTTTACCGACAAGCATCTCCAGCTCCTGCAGTTTCAGGGCATACAACAGCCCGCCATAGACGACAGCGCCCCCCACGATACAAAAAAACAACGAGGCAATCTGGGCCGGCAATGAACCAACAAGCCACGAACTGCACCACTGGCTAAGGCCATAGACGACAAGGGCCATGAGGGCGGATGACAAAAGAATTTTGACCAGTCCACGAACCACATGGGCCAGGGAAAAGCCTGAGAGCTTACGATACAAGGCAGCAAACAAAAATAAAAAATTGCAGGCCATCGCCCCGGAAAGAGAGAGGGCCGTGGCCTTGTAGCTCAAGGTGCCGATCAGGCTCAAGACCAGGAGCAAATTCACCCCTACGCCGATAAAACTCCCCATAACCGGGTACCTGGTATCTCCCAAGGCATAGAAGACAGGGACCGTTATTTTCACGGCAGCATAGGCAAAAAGGCCAAGGGAATAGAAACGGATAGCCTCAGCCGTCCTGATGACATCGACACTGTCAAAACTGCCATGACCAAAGAGCACAGCAACAATGGGCTCAGCCAGAATCCACAAGCCGCAGGCGGAAGGGATCGACAGACAAAATCCCATTGTTAGGGAAGAGACAAAGGCCTCTTTCAGGGCGGCAAATTCTTTTCTGGCGGCATAACGGGCAATCAGAGGCAGGCTGGCCATGGACAAGGCCACCCCAAAAACACCGATGGGTAATTGCATGAGACGAAAGGCGTACTGCAGCCAAGAAACGCTGCCCTGTTCACACGAGGAGGCGAAGTTGGTATTAACAAAGATATTGAACTGCGTAGCAGAAAGACCGATTACCGCCGGTCCCATGAGAATGAGGATGCGATGGAGACCGGGATCCTTAAGATTAAGATAGGGCTTAAAGCGAAAGCCGACGCGGCGAAAGAGGGGGAGCTGACAACCAAGCTGCAGGCCGCCGCCAATCAGGGTTCCTACCGCCATACCGGCAATGGCCGGCTGCCCCATCCTGACAAAAAGATAGACAAAGCCAAGACCGCCAATTATTGAGCCCAAATTAAAAAAGGAAGAGGCCATGGCAGGCACAAAAAACTTACCCTTGGTATTCAAGGCCCCCATCACCACGGCAGAAAGGGAAATCAGCACCAGAAACGGGAACATAATCATGGTAAGCATAGTGGTCAAAGCCACCTTGCCCGGCTCCTGCTCAAACTCCCCTTTTACCAACAGCAAAACAATATCTTCTGCAAAATAAACTCCGACCAGAGTCAGCAGGCTCAAAAAAATGGCAAAAAAGGCCAGGACATTATTAGCCAGCCGCCAGGTCTCCTCCTCGCCCCGGGTGCTGTCATAATCGGAGAACACCGCCACAAAGGCAGCAGAAAGGGCCCCTTCGCCAAAGAGATCGCGCAACAGGTTGGGAATACGGAAGGCGACAACAAAGGCATCATAGGCGTAGCCGGCCCCGAAAAAAAAGGCAAAGACCTGCTCGCGGATAAGCCCCAGCACCCTACTGCACATAACGGCAAAACCCACCGTCCCCGCTGAACGTGCTATTGTTCCTGTGTCACCTGATGCCTGTTTCATGGATCACTAAATATATAATGAATTACCTGGATGCTTTGGCCTGTAAGTGGTTACGAAACTAGACATGAGGCAAACATGCTATCACCATAAAAAAACCACTGTTTTTCTCGAATTATAGTGCTTGCTTTCTCGCAGGCCAGACTTTAATATACTTGCCATAGCGAGGTTAAACATCTGTTTTCAATCGCTATCTTTCAAAAAGTTTTTTTTGCGCCCCAAAAGCTCCCCCTTTTCACCATTAAGGCAGCACACAGAGGGGGCCTTTTGCCAGCAAGACAAGGCCTTGTTATCGGCAGCCTACCCCACCAAAAGGGTACGCCTTTCAGGCCTCGTTCTACCAAGGATTCGTGCATGACGCCAATGCTTTACCACTAGCTGACAATCAGTACCTGACGGATGGAGAAAACTCATGGGGGCTTCAACAATCACTAAAAACATTGTCTTGCTCGGCCATTCCAAGGCCGGCAAAACAGCTCTCAGCCGCGCCCTACTCAGGGCGGGCGGCATAGACAACCCAGTCATTGACAAGGATCCAGAATCCCTTACCCATCACATGACAACCACCTCCAGCCATTTCCATTTTATGTGGCAGGGAGAGAACACGGTGATCACCAACACCCCCGGTGATGATAATTTCCTCCATGAGGCTGACACCCTGGCCCATATCAGTGACAACGCAGTCCTGACCATCTGTGCCGATGAGGCCCATAAATTCCAGACGGAAAAGGCGGCTCGCCTTATCCAACAATCCACCATGCCATCCATTCTCTTTATTAACCGGATGGATGAGGACAAGGCAGATTTTAACGGCACCTTGGCGGCCATTCGTAAAAACATCCTTCTTGATCCTGCTGTTGTTTACCTGCCCATTGGCAGCGGTGCTGATTTTCGTGGCGTCATTGATGTCATTAACGAAAAAGCTCTCTATTTTTCCGAGGAAAAGCACTCCTGTTTTGCCGATCTTACCGAAGGCAAGATCCCGACGGCCATGCAGGACGAGGCTTACATCGCCCTGGAAAAACTGATGGAACAGGTGGCGGAGACAGATGATGAGCTTATTGAAGAGTTCCTCGAAGAAGGTGAGCTTGACATCGACGATCTTCACTCCGGCCTGAAAAATGCGGTGGCCTCCGGTGCTCTGTCGCCGGTGTTGCCAGGGGCGGCCAAAAAAGGTTTCGGGGCCGGACTCCTTCTGGAACTGGCCCACAGCCTGTTCCCAGATAATGGCCGCTTACACGCCCCACAACGCAGCCAGATCTTCAAGATCGACCACGACCCCAACATGGGCATTCTTTATTACTGCAAGGTCGATTCAGGCACTATCAGCCCCGGAACCCTGTTCAACGTCAGCCGCAACAGTGAAGAAAAGGCCGGAACTTTTTACATCCCTTACGGCGGCAGCCTGGAAAAGACCGACTCTCTTTCCGCCGGTATGATCGGCGTGTTGACCGACCTCAAGGCCAGTGCCCCTGGTGACACCCTTGTCGACTCGCCGGACGCCCCGCCCCTAGAAGCCCTTCCCGTGGTTGCACGCTCCCATTTCACCTATGCCGTTACCTGCACCTCTCCGAAAGACAATGATGACATGTATACCGCCCTGTCAAAAATCATTGCCGAAGACCCGGCCCTCTCCATGAGCCAGAACCCCAAAACCGGCGAAACGCTTCTTACAGGCCAAGGCCGTCTTCACCTTGAGGTGGCCTGCGAACGAATTGCCCGCAAGTTCGGCATAGAACTTAAACTCAGCCTGCCCACTGTGCCTTACCAAGAGAAGCAACAGGCTGGCCAGGAGCAGATCCTCCTTGAACCGCTGATGAACCTGTCAATCACCCTGCCGGATGACTGTGTTGGTGAAGTCATTCAAGATCTTGGCAAACGGCGTGGCAAGATCATGGAAATCCGCTCCGAGGCCCGCAACGAGGTCATTGTCAGCCAGGTACCCATGGCTGAGATTCTTGAATATGGCAGTGACCTGGCCGATTTGTCCGGTGGCAGAGCGACCTTCAAGGCTGTGTTCTCCCATTACGAGCAACTGGAAGGCGAACCGAACCTCCAAAAAACACCCTAGAATGGGCAAGGACAGCACAGAAATATATCGCTGTGGTATTCTCACCATCAGCGACAAAGGCTCACGGGGTGAACGTCAAGACACCAGCGGCCCCCAACTCCAGGAACAATTACGGACTGCCGGCCCTTATACTATTAGTAAGTACACCATTGTTGCTGATGACCCGGCAGCAATTTCTACCACCCTGAAGACCTGGTGCGATGAAGATGATCTTGACCTCATCCTGACCACAGGCGGCACCGGGGTCAGCCCCAGTGACCAGACCCCCGAGACCACCCTCCCCCTTCTCGACAAAGAGATTCCAGGCATCAGTGAGATGATGCGCATGGCAAGCTTTCAAAAAACAGCCAATGCCATCCTGTCCCGTGGAGTTGCCGGCACCCGCAAGAGTTGCCTGATCATCAATCTACCCGGCAGCGAACGAGGCGCCCGGGAAAACCTGGAAACCATCCTTCCCGGCCTGGCCCATGCTATCTACAAAATCAAGGGTGGCAGCAAGGATTGCGGCACGTGACCTGCTGATCTCGCCAGGATCAGGCGCGGCATGGAACAGCAAGGGCAAAACTGAGATATAAGACAAAAAAAGGCCGTGAGGATATTTCCTTACGGCCCTTTTTAACACTTTAAGCAGACAAAAATCAAACAAAGACAACTGACTCTTCATCATCCTTGCGGGCGGCAACCTCGCCAATGACATGGGGAGATTCTCCCAGAGCAATGAGCTGCTGGACAGCATCGTCAACCACCCGCTCATCAATAACAATGGCCATACCGATACCATAATTAAAGGTACGCCTCATCTCCTCTACCGGCACATTGCCCTTTTCCTGGAGGAACTTGAAGATAGGCTGAATGGGCCAGCTGCCCTCTTTAATAACGGCCTTGCAGCCCTTGGGCAGAACACGGGGAATATTATCATCAAAACCGCCACCGGTAATATGAACCAGACCGCGAACCTTGTAATTCTTAAAAAGATTAAGCAGAGGCTCTGTGTAGATGCGCGTTGGCCTGATGAGTTCCTCGCCCAAAGTACAGCCAAGCTCATCTACGTGATCACTCACCTTGAGACCGAGTTCCTCAAAGCATATTTTCCGGACCAGAGAATAGCCGTTGGAATGGATACCGCTTGAAGACAGGCCAATGATCTTGTCACCCACCTTAATCTCAGAGCCATCAATGATCTTATCGCGTTCGGCGATTCCCACTACAAAGCCGGCCAAATCATAGTCGCCAGCCTCATAGAGGCCCGGCATCTCGGCGGTCTCGCCACCGATAAGGGAACATTTGGAAATCTCGCAACCTTTAGCAATGCCCTTAACAACATCGGTAGCAACATTAATATCAAGCTTGCCCACCGAAAAATAATCGAGAAAAAAGAGGGGTTGGGCACCGGAAACGACGATATCATTGACACACATGGCAACGAGATCAATACCAATAGTGTCATGGACATTACACAAGCTGGCGACCTTGAGCTTGGTGCCGACGCCATCGGTGGAGGATACCAAGACTGGGTCCTTGTAGCGATCACCACCAAGGGCGAAAAGGCCGCCGAACCCACCAATATCGGTCAGCACTCCCCGCCGGAAAGTTGAAGAAACAAGAGGCTTAATGTTATCGATAAAATCGTTTGCCTTGTCAATGTCGACACCGGCTTCTGCGTATCGTGAGGAGGATGATTTGCTCATTGTATAGGGATTGGCTTAATGGTTTATAAGGATAATGGTCTCTGTGGTGATCATAAAAAATCACGGCAAGGGATTTCCATAATTTTCAGGTAAGTGCCCCGCAAGATGCTCTGCGGTCTCAGACAGTCTCTCAAGATGAGAAAGGACATCTAATTACTCCAGCTCACGGAGAAAAGTCAATCAATTTATGAAGATGAAGCACACAACAGATTGTATGACCTGCTGTCACTATACAACAAAGAGAGTGGTTCCTTAACTTTTTTTCAGATTCTCCCCAAGAAAATAGATTTGTCTTTTCATTTTGCCGACATAGGGTAACAGGGGCCAAAAAAGCGTTTGACAGCTGTACTGGAGCCATGTTAACAAGGACAACTTTATATTTGATGTGGAACATCTTTCGGCTGCCGAATAATCGTCAGCCTTAAGCCCTCACCTTCTTGCCCCTCAAAGGGGCCTTACGTCCATAAGGAGGACCTATGGAAAAGTACGAAACAATATCGATCATCAGGCCGAATGTCAGCGAAGACACCATTTCGGCCATCAGTGACAAAACCGCAGAGATTATCAAAAATGTCGGCGGCGAAATCCTCAAAGTAGACAAATGGGGACTCAGGCAACTTGCCTATCCCATCAAAAAGGAGCCTACCGGCTACTATGTCTACACCGTTTTCTCTGGTAATGGCGCCGGGGTTGATGAGATGGAGCGTATCTTCAAAATTGATGACAATGTTTTGAAATACATGACCATCAAACTCGACAAACAC
>JBFFIS010000101.1:0-7896 GCA_041556375.1 Desulfurivibrionaceae bacterium
CCATGGATGAACCGCTGGCCAAATTGCACTTCTCGGCAGACGCGCCCTTAGCCATCAAGGCCCTGCTCTTTGTGCCCAAGGAAAACTTCGAGACCCTGGGTTTCGGCCGCATGGATCCCGGTGTCAGCCTCTACTGTCAAAAGATTCTCATTGAGCAGGAAAGTGCCAACATCCTGCCGGAGTGGCTGCGCTTTGTAAAGGGTGTCGTCGACAGTGAAGACCTGCCTCTGAATATCTCCCGCCAGGCCCTGCAGGACAACGCCCTGGTTGTCAAACTCAACAAGATCATCACCAGCCGCTTTCTGAAATACCTGGCTGAGCTTGCTGAAAAAGAGCCGGAGAGCTACACCCAGATCTGGAAGACCTTTGGCATCTTCCTCAAGGAGGGTGCCACCAGCGACTTCCTGCATCGCGAGGCTATTGCCAAGCTGCTGCGCTTCGAGTCCTCCAAGTCGGAACCGGGCAAACAGATCGCCCTCAGCGAGTATGTCGACAGGATGAAGGAAGAGCAGAAGGAGATCTACTACGTCAACGGTCCCAGCCGCGAGGCCATTGAGGCCGGCCCCTACCTTGAGGCCTTTAAAAAGAACGACATTGAAGTGATCTACACCATGGAGCCCATTGACGATTTTGTTTTCAGTCATCTGGGCGAATTTGACGGCAAAAAGCTGGTCTCCGCCGACAGAGCCGACATCGACCTGCCCGCCGGTGACGAGGAGGACAAGGAGGAGGCCGCTGAAAAACCGGAAGAGCTCGAGTCTGCCGTGGCCGCCACCCTTATCAAGTGGATGAAGGACACCTTGGGAGACAAAGTAAAGGAGGTTGTGGCCTCCAAGCGTCTGGTGGACAGTCCGGCCATTATCGTCAACCCTGACGGCGTCTTCACCAGCTCCATGGAGCGGATCCTAAAGGCCTCCAACCAGGAGCACAAGATCAGCACCAAGAACATGGAGATCAACACCAGTCACAGCCTGATCAAGGGCCTGGCCGACATGCGGGTCAAGGATGAGGAGTTCGCCAAAAGTATTGTCGAACAGATCTACGACAATGCCATGATCCAGGCCGGCCTCCTCATCGAGCCCCGCACCATGGTTGAGCGTAATTATAAGATCCTGGAGCGGGCCCTGAAATAGGTCGGCTGCCCCTTGCTTCATAGCCCCATGGCCATAAAAAAAGGCCTGAGACAGCAAATACTTTCTCAGGCCTTTTTTTATGGCTGTCTGTGCTGGGCCTAGCTGGTGGCCGCAGCCAGGCAGGACGCATAGGATTCGCCAACCCGCAGAGCAATATAGCTCAGCAAATCAGCATTATCGGCATCATAGTCAAAACAAACGGCATCGTGGCCCAGCAGCCCGCCGGGCACGAAATCACCGCGCTCGTCAGGATCGCTTATCATGTCGCCATAGAAACAAACCGAGAGCCAGCGCTGCTCAGGGTCATCATCGATGACGTCAACCATGGCGTATAAAGGCCCCTCCTCACCCTGACCAGAGGCAATATGGGCCCGCAGGGAGCAGGTGATGCCAGGGCGGGCATGAAATGAAATAAGCGACTGGTTATTTTTCAGGAGGATTTCGCTCAGATGGACAAAGGCATCTCTGGTCCGGAGCCCATCCACTTGCCAGCCGGCAATAAAACTGTCAAATTCCGCTTGGGTGGTATCGTTTACAAACATTATTCTTCCTCGTACAATTTTCTTTTTAGGGCAACGCTGTAAAACACTCCAGCCCCTATACCCAATTTCAGAGCATTTCCAAATAGTTTCTTCTTATTGGCAGACCTCGGCCTCCTGCCGGACGCTTAGCCTGGCTTTTTGTTTCATAAAAGAATTTTCTGGTGTAGAGCTATGAAAGATAAAGACCGTAACCGCACCTGGTTTTTTTGACCTTTTCCTCAACACCTGGCCACCAGATATATGCTCACCCAAGCGGCCCTTGACTTCCCCCTCTTCCTCCTGCCCCTGATCAGCTTTGCCATTTCCTTCTTCACCTCCATGGCAGGCGTCTCAGGGGCCTTTCTCCTCTTGCCCTTTCAGGTCAGCATCCTCGGCCTCACCTCACCCTCGGTAAGTGCCACCAATTTTCTCTACAATGTCATCGGCTGCCCCGGCGGCATCCGCCGTTTTGTCCAAGAAAAGAGGATGCTCTGGCCTCTGGCCTGGCTCATCAGCCTGACAACCCTGCCCGGCATCTTGCTTGGCTACTATTTCCGGATCCGCTTTTTTCCTGACCCCTCTTTATTTAAACTCTTTGTCGGCGGCGTCCTCCTCTATTTAGGCGGCCGGCTGCTGCAGACAGCGCTGCAAAAAAAAAACCCTCCCCAAAACCAGACAAACCGCCATTTCTCCATAACCGACATCAGGATTCGCCCAACAAATCTGACCTACACCTTTCACCAAAAAACCTTCCATGTCGCCTACGGGCCATTAGGGGCCTACTGTCTCTTTATTGGTATTGTCGGCGGTATTTATGGCATTGGCGGCGGCGCCCTCATCGTGCCTTTCTGCGTTTCCGTCCTGGGCCTCCCCATTTACACCGTGGCCGGCGCAACACTCTTTGGCACCTTTATCGCCTCCATCAGCGGTGTTCTTTTTTACGCCCTGGTGCCCTTGGGCCCAGGCCAGACCTTCCCTCCCCACTGGCTTATTGGCGGCCTCCTTGGCCTCGGCGGCCTGCTAGGAATGAACACCGGTGCCCTAGTCCAAAAACACATGCCGGAAAAGACCATCAAGATCCTCCTGGCCCTGATTATTTTGGGAGTGGCTGGTCGATATATCCTGGCCTTCTTTCTTTGACAAAACCTTGCTGAGACCGACAGAAATAGGACGGCAACTTGCCAATTATATTTAAAAAATAAGCTGTTCCCCGGCCAGTAAAATTTGACAGTGCTTTGTTTGCTGTGGCAAAATGACATATCTTCTTGCCGCCCACATCCTCAACCACTGCCCCCAACTGTATGGCCGACAACGACCCCAAAGCCCCCCCAAACTTTTTCCGCACCCTCTTCTTTTCTTTTATCCGCACCTGTCTTGACACCCCCATTACCGGCAAGCTGATCGGCATGCTCGTTGTGTCGCTGCTGGGATTCTCAGTCATTTACATCCATGAAACCATCGCCCTTCATCTCATCAGGCAGCGGGTGGAGTCCATCCGGGGCATCAACATGCCCCAATACAAGGTCTGCCAACTCACCCTGCGCGGCATCAATGGCTTTAAAATCTCCCTGATCCACACCCTCAATCTCTACGAGGAAGGTGACGATGCTGATTACAGCACTCATATCCAGGACAATTTCAACCGGATCAATAACTTCCGTCACATGCTGGAGACCCTGAAAAGCGGCGGCACCATTCAGGATGTCACCCTCATCTCCGACCTGACCCTTGACTCGTTTCAGGCCGATCCAGCCCCTCGACAATCGGCGCAATACAAGAAGATAGAAGACATAAACTGCGCCCTTGATATGCTCCAGGACTCCTACGGTCAGTTTGTCCAGAACCTGCACGCCAACAATGTCAACGAAGACGACCTCGACCTCGCCACCGAAGACCTTTTGGACAACCTTGATACTGTTTACCACCAGCTCACCGCCCTCTCCCTCCTGGTCAACCAGGAATTTTCTACCCAGGTCGAAAAAACGGAAAGCATTATTCAGCAGGCCTCCCGTCATTTTCTTGTCATCTGCCTGGCCACGGTTGTCACCCTGCTCATCGGTACGGCCATTTACATTCTGATTATCGTCAGACCACTGAAGCGTATCCTGGAGAAAATCAAAAAAATTGCCAAGGGCGGCGGCGACCTCTCCATGCGCATCGATGTCAAGACCCATGACGAGGTCGGCCAGCTGGCCAGACAGCTCAACAACCTGGTTGACAACATCCACAGCCTCAACTCCTTTAAGGCCGTTATAGAGGAGGAGGAAACGCCTACCGATGTTCATATCCGCCTGGCCTCTATCATTGCCAGCCGTTTTGACCTCGATTGCTTTTTCAGCTATGAGGTCAATGACGTCAAGAAGAGCATGTCCGTGGCCCACGCCTGCGACCACGAGCTCATCTGCAACCAAAAAATCATGGACGACTGCGGCCTCTGCCGGGCCAAACGCACCGGCCACTACATCTCCTCTCTACAGTATCCCCATATCTGCAAATTCTTTCCGCATCGGGAAAGCCATGAACACTTCTGCATACCGATGATTGCCGGCGGCCGGGTCATCGGCGTCATGCAATTTCTTCTGCCCAAAGGCAGTTCCAAGGAGACCATTCGCCGTTTTGAAGACCAGGTGGAGCATGCCTGGCGCTTTATCCGCGAGGCCACCCCGGTCATTGAGGCCAAGCGTTTTGCCGCTGCCCTGCGGGAAACCACCCTCAAGGACCCAATGACCGATCTCTACAACCGCCGGTTCCTTGAGTCCTACATGGAGACCCTTATTGCCAACAGCAAACGGCGCCAGGCCAATATCGGCATCCTGATGTGCGACATGGACTTCTTTAAAGAGGTCAACGATACCTATGGGCATGAGGCTGGCGACACCGTCATTGTCAAGACAGCCGAGATTCTTACTTCCTGCGTTCGTTCCTCTGATCTTGTCATCCGTTATGGCGGTGAGGAATTTCTCGTCCTCCTCCTTGACGTCAAGAAGCCGGAGGATACCGCCCATATTGCCGAAAAAATCAGGTCCTCCATGGAGGCCACTGAGATCCTGCTGCCGGGGGGCAAGAGCCTGCAAAAGACCATCAGCGTCGGCTACAGCATCTTCCCGGCTGACTCAGATGCCTTCTGGGAATGCATTAAATTCGCCGATGTCGCCCTCTATCAGGCCAAAGAGGCGGGTCGCAACCGGGTCTGCGCCTTTGAGGCCGACATGTGGCAGGAAAAACTTTACTAGCAGGCCCAGCCGCCCTAACGCCCCAAAAGAAACCCCCCACCCTCTTCAAGTAGAGGGTGGGGGGTTTCTTTTGGGGGAGAGAGAAGAGGTGGTTGTTTAGATACCAATCACCGCCGAGGGGTCAACAGTGTGCATCGCAGGCAACTTATGGGCTATGCCCTTATGGCATTCAATGCAGGTTTTCTTTTCATCATCGCCCTTGATGTGCTGCTCCATGGCCCGGCGCGACTGCTTGGTATAATCCATGTTTTCCGCGGTATGACAAGCGCGGCATTCGCGGGAATCGTTGGCCTTCATCTCAGCCCAGACCTTTTCGGCCAGCACCAGACGTTTTTCAACAAATTTTTCCCTGGTGTTAATGGTTCCTTTAAAATGCTGAAAGAGCTCATTAACGGCCGTGGCCTTGCGGGCCACCTTCTCCGTTAAATTACGGGAGAGATGGCAATCACTGCAGGTGGCCCTGACCCCGGACTTATTCATATAATGGGCGGTTTCCTTGTACTCCATGTAGACGTTGGACTCCATCTCGTGGCAGGAGATACAGAATTTCTCACTGGCAGAGTAATGGAGTTCGCCGAGGAAGGCGGCCAGCAATACCACACCGGCCACGCCACCAAAGAGAAAGGGCCCCCACTTGAAGCGTTTTTTCTTGGTTGATTCGAGCATGTGACAACTCCCGGATTAAAGTCTTCGTCTTAATGTCTATTTCAAGGCCTTAACGGGCTCAAACTCGTTTTCCACAAGGGGCCGCGTATCTGTCTGGGGCACATGACACTGGGTGCAGAAGTATCGTGCCGCCGAGACATTGGCCAACTCCTTCCCCGTCCGATCCATAAAATGGGTTGGTGAAATTTTGGTGGCCCGGGCCTGCTTATAATTGGCCCAGCTATGGCAGCTCAGGCATTTATTATAGTTCCGATCAACCCGGTAGCCCTCGGTCTTATGGGGGATGAGAGGCGGCTGCTGGACATAATTGCGCGGAATGGGCCTGTCATCAGCTATGAGCCGATTCACCTCCGGTGGCTCGGAGCCGGCATCCAGATCACGACTTCCCCGAAGGGATTTCAACTCCTCGGCCTGGGCAGGCATGGCCATGGCGGCCAAACCTATCAGGATTACAAATCCTTTAGCTGTATGTCTCTTCATTTTTTTACTCCTTCCTTAGGCCGGCTGCCGCCGACTCGTCCTTATCAGGCGTTCTTTGTTTCCTTGCCTTTATCTCTAATTGGAAAATCTATTACCAAAGGTAAATACCGACTGAGGACAGACATCTATACAGCGTCCGCAGTTGGTACATTGACCGGAACGAACAACCGGTGAGGCCTCCTTCTCCTTCAAGGGCCCATGGAGGACCTGGGGTTCAGGACAGACCTTGTAACAGGCCAGGCACTGGTCACAGTTTGCTCTGGCACGGGCAATCACCTTGAGAGGGCTCAGATAGCCAAGCAGACTATACAAGGCGCCGGTGGGACAAATCTGACACCAACCCCGCTTGCCAAGAAGCAGATCGAAAAAGAACAGTGCCGCACCGACGACAACCGCTCCGCCGAGGCCGAAAATGATGCCCCGGGAAAAAATGGTTACCGGATTAATCATCTCCCATACTGCTGACTGGGAGGCCAGGGCCAGACCACAGACCATAGCCAGCAACCAATACCGGCTACTGTTGGAAAATAAAAGCACACCCCGAATGCCGATCCTGTCTCGCAGCCAGGCTGCGCCGTCAGCAATGATATTCACCGGGCAGACCCAGGAACAAAAGACCCGGCCGCCCATCAGCAAATAGAAACTGCTCACCAACAAGGCACCGCTTAAGGCCGTCGCCGCGGGCCTGTGACCGGCAAAAATGGTCTGCAGAAAGACCAGAGGATCGGTGAGGGGCACCACCTTAAAAATCAGGGACCCGGAAAGACTGCCGGAGATCCACCAGATGCCCGCCAACGGTCCCAGGAGAAAAAAGCCCAGGACCGTCAACTGGCTGAGGCGCCGCAGGATGAGCCATTTCATGGTTTCACCTCCTGCAAGCTGGGCGCCTTAAATTCCGGCATCCGATCGGGCAGATCCAGGGCCTCGGGAATGAGGCTTTCTCCCTTCTTGGCCTTCTCCTCCCAGCCCAGGCGATAATGGTGCCCCAACTCGCCCTTGGCCAGGGTACGCGGCAACACCTTAATGGCCGAGATCTCCAAGACGCAGGACCGTTCGCATTTACCACAGCCGGTGCAGTGCTCGGAATGGACCTTGGGCAGAAACAGGGTATGCTTACCACTTCTCTTGTTATGCTGGGCATCAAGGGTCAAGGCCTTATCAATCTGGGGGCAGGAGCGGTAACAGACACCGCACCGCAGGCCCAAATAGTTGAGACAGGTCTCCTGGTCAATGAGCACGGCCAGCCCCATCCGGGCCTTGGTAACATCTTTGAGCTCAGGATCAAGGGCGCCACTGGGACAGGCCTTGACGCAGGGCAAATCCTCACACATCTCACAGGCCACCTTCCGGGGCTGAAAATAGGGGGTACCGGTGGCAGTGCGGCTGAAAAGACCCGCGACATTGAGGGTGTCGTAAGGACAGGCCCTGACACATTGGCCACAGCGCAGACAGGCGGCCAAAAAGTCGCTGTCAAGGCCAGCTCCCGGAGGCCGGATAAAGACCTGGTCCGTGGCCCCGGCCTGACTGGCACCGAAACCGGCACCAATACCAAGCAGGGCCGCGCCGCAGGCAGCCTTGGCCCCATCCGCCAGAAACTGACGGCGGCTCGTTGCCCTTATGTCCTTTGCCTGATCACTCACACCACTCACCTAGGCTAGGCCCGCTCCACCTTGACGGCACATTTCTTAAAATCCGTCTCCTTGGAAATGGGACAGGTGGCATCAAGAATAAGCTTATTGGCCAGCCGCCTGGCATCAAACCAGGGCAGGAAGACCATGCCCTTGGGCATCTTATTGCGCCCCCGGGTCTCGACACTGGCTGTCACCTCACCACGCCGCGAGGCAATCTTCACCGCCATGCCAC